>NZ_CDHP01000004.1:0-89529 GCF_900002895.1 Ercella succinigenes
ATCTTTGTGTATTTGTGTTTCTTTTTTGTATATATGCCTATAATTTCTGGTTAAACATTGTAAATGCAAAATTTTCATATTAAACTATATTATAATTATTCTATTAAATACCAATGGGGGAAAAAAGTAATGAAGCTAGGTTTAGTAAGCGCAATATTACCAGATTACTCACTCGAAAGAGTTGTCGAGACGATCTCGCAGATTGGTTATGAGGCGGTAGAAGTCTGCTGCTGGCCAAAGGGAAAAGCCTTAAGGAGATATGCCGGTGTTACGCATATTGATATTGATGAGGCAACAGATGATAAAATCTCACAAATAAAAAATCTGATGAGCAATCATAGCATACAGATATCCTCTCTTGGTTATTACCCTAATCCACTGGATCCGGACAAAGAAAAAAGAGAGGTTTATATAGCGCATCTGTTAAATTTGATTGACACATCACGCAAGTTAGGCGTGAACCGAATCACTACTTTTATCGGAAAAGACAAGAGCCTTTCTATTGAAGACAATCTTACTCTTTTCAAACCTGTCTGGGCACCGATCATTAATTACGCAGAGCAAAACAACGTTGAAATAGGTATCGAAAATTGCCAGATGTATTTTACCAAAGATGAATGGCCAGGTGGAAATAATCTCGCATCTACTCCTGCTATTTGGCGAGAAATGTTCAGAATATTCCCGCAGGAGTGTTTCGGTTTGAACTATGATCCGTCGCATCCTTACTGGATGCAAATGGATTATGTAAAACCAATTTATGAATTTAAGGATCGAATTAAGCACATCCATATTAAAGATGCTCTGGTTTATCAAGATAGACTCGATGATGTTAGCATCTATGGATATCCGCTTGATTTTCATTCTCCAAAAATTCCCGGATTGGGTGGAATTGACTGGGGACGTTTTGTTTCTGCATTACATGATATACGTTATGACGGATTTGCTTGCATTGAAGTTGAGGATAAGGCATTTGAGTCGTGTGAAGCAGATGTGTTGACTGCTATCAAGCAATCCTACAGATATATGCGCAATTACATCTAATACCTTCAGCAGAAGAGATAAAAAAGAGCTGCCAATTGTGTGCAGCTCTTTTTTATATTTTTTATAAAGTCTTAAGTGTATTTTTTAAGAAGCTAACGGCTTTTTTTATGTCTGCAGCAGGGTTAGCTCCACACTCTCTTTCTATTGTCAAAAATCCGTTATATCCTACATCCTTAAGTGCATTCAGGTAAGAAGCGAAGTTCACATTTCCCTCACCGAGTGGCATCTCCTGAAATGCGTCCATCGCATTCAACGCATCAATATCTCCTTCTGCAAAACAAGCATAAACATACTCTGGGTCGCTTGGATTGATCATCACTCCATCCTTGGCATGTGTGTGTACGATATAATCTTTGAGGTTGTAAACGCCTTTTACCGGATCTTCGCCTGTAACCATCACAAGATTCGCCGGGTCATAGTTCACTTTCATCGCCTTGGCGTCAATTCCTTTAAGAAACCTGCTCAGCACTTCCGTCTTTTCTGGACCTGTTTCAATGGCATAACACCCGCCAGCACTCTCTCCGTACTCGGACAAAGTGCTGCATGCTTCCTGCAACACTTTGTATCTTTCATGCATTGGGTCTTCCGGTACAACGCCTATATGGGTAGTGACAATATTTGTATCCAACTCCAGTGCCATATCGAGTATTCTTTTTAAAAGCTCTATTCTTTCCTTGTGCTGTGCTCTTATACTCAAACCGTGTCCGCCGAGTTCTCCGCATAGCGCACTGAAAACCATACCATTATCCTGCATGAAACCTTTCAATTCAATTCTTTTCTGTGTGGTCATTTGACTAGGAGATACATCTCCATAAGAAGCATACATCTGTATGCCGTCTGCTCCGATTTCTTTTGCTTTTTTAATGCCATCAAACAAACCAATTTTAAAAGAATCAACAATTACACCTATTTTAAAGCCTGACACAGTATTTCACTCCTTGTTAATACCTCTTCGGTTTTACTGTCTGACTGCACTTGATCTGTTGTACGCGAAGAGCAGCAGAATCATAATGATACCGTAACTGATATTCTTAATCGGGTCAGGAAGAGCCAAGGCTGTCAGTCCATTACTCAAAACCGTCATCATCAGTGCGCCCGCAATACTTCCGGTGTATGTGCCCACACCACCAGAAAGCGCAGTTCCTCCAACAATAACCGCGATCAGCGATTGGAAGGCATAATTATCAAACACCTGGGCGCTGACAACAGTCATATAAGCCGCACCAAGCATGCCGGCAAATGCACTGAGAATACCCGAGAATACATATGACAAGAAAATTATTTTATTAAACTTAATGCCGCTCAAACCTGCCGCATTTTTGTTATCGCCAACAAGATAGAGCTGTTTACCATATACAGAGCGATTAAGCAGATAAAACATAAGTCCCCATACAACTACTGCATAGAGCACAATAGCCGGCAAAAACCCACCTATTTTATACGAAACCGACCGAATCAAAGCTGGTCCCGCATAGCCAAGCGATTTACCGTCTGCAGCAAAAAGATATTGCGCTTGAGCTATAAGGTTGCTAATGGCCATAGTCACAATCATCGGAGGCAGCCCTATTTTGATACAGGCCATACCATTAATCACCCCGACCACCGCACCTAGTGCAAGCACGATAATGATCACCAAGGGCAAATTGCCGTCCTGCCCCTGCATCATGAATGTTGTGATGACCGCAGCAGATGACATGACAGCACCCACCGTAAAATCAAGACCTCCTCCAATCAACACAAGAGTCTGTCCGGCTGAGGCAAAGCTCAAAAGCATTGTAAGCAATACAATAGATCCGAAGGTGTTCTTGTTGAACGAGTTAGGTCGCAAAACGAATGTTAGAATTAGCAGCAATATAGCTATAATAAACGTCATGGCTGCGGGACTTTGCCTCATGAATTTTTTCACTCTTACAATTGGAGAAATATTTCCCGCTACGCTTGCATTACTGTTTAGCAATTTTCTCACCTCGTTTCAACTGTTTCGACAATCCTTGTCTAAGTGCTTCTCTCTGAGATTTGGCTGTTACCGTCGTCATCAGCAGACCAAGCAGCACAATGGCATCCGATATAAAGTTTTGCCAATATGATGTAATTTGGAAACCTGGCAGTACGCTTTGCAGAAAATTGAAAAAGTAGTACACTGCATTCTGTATCAGCACAAGAAAACCGGCACCATAAACCGCACAGGCCATTGAGCCCCAGCCTCCGAATCCTAGTCCCCCAATGATACAAGCTGCAAGAGATCTAAGCCCATAACTTTCAACCTGAAGCGGATTACCAGCCGCGAGCATCAGTGTTAGCGATATACCAGCAATACCTGTGATAAAACCTTTAAAAAGGAATGCTTTCATGATCGTTTTGCTCGGGTTAATACCTGCTGCAAAAGCATTACGCGGATTCGCACCGACAGCGTAGATATGCTTACCAAATTTCGTACGTTTGACAAACATCCATATCAATAGAACTCCTAAAATAATTAATGCCGCAACTGGCAAAAAGCCAAACAAGACCGCATCATATGCACCGTAGTATTCTTTAGGAACAGAGCCTTGCGGTACATTCATAATCAGCACGTTAATACCCTTGATGACAAAAGTAAGTGCAAACGTGGCTAGTATTGAAGGCACCCTGAGTACCGCTACCAAAAAACCTCCGACTGCAGAAATGGCAAGTGAAACCAATATTCCAAATAACCATGCCAACGGAATTGGCATGCCAAGTTCCTGTGGAAGCATTATGACAACAACATTGACCAAGGCTAACTGTATGCCAATCGAAATATCCAGCGTGCCGGTAATCAGCAGCACGGCTTGTGCCAGCGTTACCAGAATAATCGGTGCGTTTTTAGCAAACAATGTGCCCAAACTTGAGGCACTAAAAAAATTACCGGGGCCTCTGATAATCAAGTTCAGAACAATTGCAAAAACAAACAAGACAAAACCGGTAAATGCTGGTGAACACTTGAATCTCAAAAAAGAGTTTTTCAAACTGTTCATATTGAACTCCTTTCTGATGTCATACCCATCTGTGCTGCGATAATTCGCTCAAGTGTCATATCTTCTTTAGAAAGAACACCACTTATTTCGCCCTCATAGAATACATATATTCTGTCCGATATCTCCATAAGCTCTTCATTCTCACTCGACGATATGATGACTGTCATACCATCTTCCGCTGATTTCCGAAGCATTTCCTGTATCTCGAATCTCGAATGAACATCCACACCTTTTGTCGGATCATCCAAAAGAAGCAGATCCGGAGCCAGTGCGATCCATCTTGAAACAACCAACTTTTGCTGGTTGCCGCCCGAAAGCGATGTCGCGGGATCGTTTAAGTCCCCTACAAGAATGTTGTAGTCAGCAATCGCCTTTTGTGAAAAACCTTTTATTTCCTTCGTTTTGACGTATTTAAATATATTCTGCAAAGCAGCCTTTCCTGCATATATATTTTCTTGGATTGAGCGGTGCTGAAAAATTGATTCCTTGTTTCTGTCACCGGATATAAATCCCATGCCATCTTTGATGCCGTTCGCCGGAGAACTATAATTTGTTTTTCTTTCTTTAAACAAGATTGTTCCGCCTTCAGGTTTTAAAAGTCCAAGAACGGTTCTTATAAATTCCGGTTGTCCTTGTCCTTGAAGTCCGGCGATTCCTATGATCTCACCCTTGTATGCCTGCATGGAAATATTTTTGATTCCCCCCAGGCTTAAATTCTGCACATCAATAACGATCTGCTTTTCTTTATCTTCAGTCACACTTTTTTTGCCATGCTCAATATCAGGTTTTTTCCCAGTCATATAGAAAACAATATCGTCCATAGTTAGCTTAGACGTCTCTTCCTCGATGACAGTTTCGCCGCTTCTCATGATAGTGATACGGTCGCTGAGTTCAAAAACCTCACCCATGCGGTGTGTTACAAAAACGATGGCAAGACCCTGTTCTTTGAGTTCGCGCACCGTCTTAAAAAGCATTTCAATTTCATCATGATGAAGCGACGCAGTCACTTCATCAAGAAGCAAAACTTTTGGCTTTTGCAAGATAGCTTTTGCAACTTCGATCATGCTTTGAGTCGATGTAGGCAGTGTTTGTACATATGCGTTTATATCGCACTCCACACCTAATCGATCAAGGATCTCATTAACCATCCGAACGGATTTGGTTTTGTCCACCAAACCTAGACGCCCCTTCGGCTCGATGCCCAGCACCATGTTATCAATGACCGTCATGGTTGGAACAAGACTCAAATCTTGAAATGCTGTGGCAATACACGCATTATGAGAATCAACGCTTGACTTGATCTCTACCTCTTTGCCGTCAATCTCAATCTTTCCCGCATTGGGATTGACAAGCCCAGCAAGCGTTTTGATCAATGTCGATTTACCAGATCCATTGGATCCAAGCAACGCCATAATCTGACCTTCTTGAACATTCAATCTGGCGTTGCAAAGAGCTTTAACTGTACCGAAATTCTTTGATATTCCGCTCAGAGCAATCAAAATACTTCCCCCCTTCAATACATAAGTTTATAAAACCGCATTGTCACTCTTATAAAATATCAAATGCGGTTTTATATGCCTATGAATATATTTCTATTGTATTAATCACCGAACTTATTTAATTGTGGGTTTGAGGGCCGGTGAAATACCGACCCCTAAACCGCCACATGGAACACAATCGTTTTATTTGAAGAACTCGTTCTTAACCTCATCAATAGTAAGCCAGTAAGTCACTGCATCTGAAGGAGCCAAGCCTTCGATCATGCTTCTATGTTCTTCCTGTGTTTCATATGTGAAAGATAATCTGGAAGGAATGCGCACCATTTTAAATCCATCATATTGGGTAATTACTTCTGGTTTGATAACTTCACCCATCATTTCGTTAAGTCCAAAGTTAAGTGCGATTGCACCGACTCCAGGAGGATTGCTCATAAATAAGTAAGACATAACTTCTTCGTCCTTATTGATTTCAAGCATCTTTTGACCGTACTGTGCCACGTCACCAAATGCAATAGCCTTTGGCAGGTCAGCTCCCGTTACTTCATAAGCAGTCAGAACGGATTCAGCAAGCTGAGAAGTCAGAATTCCGTCGAACTCAATACCTGAATTGATAATCTCAGTCATTACAGTTACCGCAGTCGTTGCATCCCACTGGTGATTGTATTTGCCAACCACTTCGAGTCCCTGTTCTTGGATTGCATCGTTAAAGCCATCTTCTCTCCAATCGTTAGCAATGTTTCCTTCGATCGCGTTGATAAGAATAACTTTTGCACCTTCTCCAAGTGTTTCACCCATGAATGTAGCCGATTCGTAGCCAAACTCATATTGATCTGCACCAACGTTGAGGGTTTTTTCAGAGAAATACGGGATGTCTGCAAATATAACCTTAATGCCTGCCTCAACAGCTTTGTCAATCAAAGGGTCTATACCTGTCGAGCTGACAGGGTTAACCAGAAGGATATCATAACCTTCATTAATGCTGTTCTCAATCAGCTGTTGCTCTGCAGCTGGATCCCATTCTGCAACAAACGATGCATAAGAGATGTCAAACCCATAGTTTTTTGCATCTGCAATTGCTTCCTGAATATCCGCCTCGTAACGGATACGGTAAGGGTTGCCGGAAACGACCGCGTTATGAGATGCAAGTTTTAGTTTCTGCATTTCACCACTTCCATCGGTTTCGCTACTTTCTTCAGACTGAGGTTTGTCTTCAGAAACTTTTGTCGTAGTTTCGTCAGGTTGGCTTGTCTGGCACGCCACAAAAACAACCATCATGCACAGCACAAGCAGAATTGCCAAAATTTTCTTCATAGTAATCTCTCCTTATCATTCTAATATAGTCGATGTAAAGGCATCGGCTATAAAATATTCAGTGCGAATCAACCGTCTTGAATAATTCAATTTATACGGCAGACCAGCACAGCTTCCACTTTTACCACTCTAATTCAAACTCTTCATCCGTATATAGCACATCCAGTGCCTGAGCGACTTTGGTATAAAATTGATCTTTGATCGTAAACTCGGTAACTCCGTTTGTTTCAGCATAATGCCTTCTTGCTTCCGCCTGGTACAATACCAGCACATCATCTCCCTTGCGTGCCTCCCTGTAGCGATATGTTATACGCATAAGAGGCTCGCCGACTGTTATCGCCTGCTCTCGCATCGCATTGTCATGTGCGGCACTGATCACAAGTTTGTACAATCTACGGAAGCGGTCTAGATTAAACTCCTCGCCGTTGCAGTTGACCGCAAGATCCGAGTTTGTGCTGCCTTTCACCTCAAAAAGATACGTTTGATCTCCTAATGTGATTTCAAGCTCATCGAGATCAAGCAGCAGCGGTGAAAAAAACCATCTGACAGGAAATTTTTCGAGTTCTGCTGCATAGAAGTACGGCTGCGCGACCTTATATATCACCCCCCTGTTATTACATTCGGCATAGAACGTGCCATTTTTGTTCAGCAGTGAAACGGTATATTCGAACGGTTCTGAATCCCGCGTCTGCCTAAAATCAAACCGCACACTCATATCCGGCTTGTCAAAACCAAATTCTTTCATTTCCTGTTCGGACAAGTTATAACCAACAATATCTTCAGCCCTCATTCCGACAAGAGAATCAAACAATTCTGTGGCATACCTTTGATCTACGCCATAATTTCTCCCACTTATATTGATTAAATGTGTGGCTGAGCCAAAAGACATAGCTTCCAGCATGGTTTTATCATTCTCCTGCGTAACTGGTATCAGATTCACAGGTGCCTCAAGCAAGCCTCCCTCAAACTCTGCCGCTAGCACATGACCCAACGATGATTGACTCTGTGACGAGATCGGCGGAGTTACATAATGGCTGATGTAATATTTTTTGGGCTGAAGAAAAGCTTGTATTCTTTTCTCTTCGAATAGGTATACGCCATCCTGTCCCTCAATTCGGCAATAGTAACCTTTGCTGATCGGTTCCGGATTGCCGATTACTATTTTGATACTTTCTCCATCCATGTATTCAATAGCAACAGTCGATACATCACCGTCCAGCCCATACTGCGAAAGATCTTTCGGATCACTAATCGAATTAACCGCATAAACAGCTCCACTTATGTTCATCATATCCACAAATTTGTTCATATCTACTAAATCTATCGGTATATCATCCGCAACATATCCGCCGTCCATATAGTCAATCAGCATATCACCGAATTGATTGGATATTTTTACAATACGCACATCAGTAGGCGAAGAGTTACGGAACACAATATTACCGTTATCTTGTTTTATTTCTATTGCATCAAGCACAATAACCGCTGCACCGAGTATGAGCACGATGCAGAAAACCGTGATTACCAGTCTGATTTGTCTGCTCACTTGTGCCTCCTCGTCACGTATACCACAATCCCCACTGCGAGTATAAAAACCGGTATAATCACAGAAAGGATAAGGCCTATTGTGTTTTTCTGTGCGGTATTCACCGTTAATCTATTGCCTGCTAGCGACTTTGGCAAGATTGTCACGCTCTCCTGTTTACCAAATGTATGATTAAGCATCTTTACAATGTACTCGCTGTTTGCAAGCGATGTATTTTGTATACTGAAAGCATCCAGCATTTCTGTTGATGCCGATACTAGTATGCTTGATTCCTTCGTCTGGGTTCCGTCGGTACTCATTATTCGCCTTGATGCCATAATCATCGCAGACATGGGCTCCCCCTGGGTTGCCTGACTCGGAGAAAAATCCACTACATCTGATGGTTTGACTCTCGCAGTTTCTGCAAACATCAAAAGATTTGATGTGTACTGCCTATCTCTGACTTCAAACAACGTTTCAAGCGGACGCGAAAGAGGCATCAGCATTGGTGCGGAAGCGTCAAGCAGCAGTGCACTGTATGTCTCGTCTACAAAATCAGCAACAGGATAAAACGGCTGGCTTTGAAAGGTTCTCTCTTCTTTTGTCTCAAAAACCGCACCGTCACCGATAGCAACCCCCCACTCTCTTAAATAGGCTTCCATAATCGGCAAAACCTCCTGTGTCACGTCCGCAGTATAAACTAGCATCTTGCCATACTCTCCGCCATTGTATAAGAACTCATCAATCTGATTTATCGCAAATTCAGATAAATCCTTCTGCGGCGACATCAGTATTGCGACATCATAGTTATTATTGAGAGGCTCCATTGCGATATTAACTTCACTGACAACAAACCCACTTTCGCTAAGTAATGCGGTAAATTCGCTTTTAACCGCAGTACTGTTGCCTTTGAGAATAGCAACATTGATTTTGACATCGCTGATAACACTCAATATCGCCGACGTTATTTCCTCCTCTGCACGCGAGGAAGCAATAACCACGCTTCCCGTCTCGTTTCTTTCATAGTTGAACAGTTTGGACAACTTGATCTGTTCCGTGTTGTCTCCACAAGTTACCAGTATATTGCCCTGTTCAAGCGCAAGATCGGGATAACGTGATATGAATGTGGGATCACGCATAAAGTCTACATATTCAAGGCTCACCATAGATGAATTTGCTGGATATTCTTTGATCATCCTGTTCGCTTGAACAAGGTATGAATCTCCGGTAAAACTAGATTCTTCGGCAAGCACATGTATACTTACCTCTTTATCCAGCATTTGTAACACCGTAGCCGTTTCGGTTCCTATCTTATACGCTGTATTCCCGGTCAGATCCCCAATAAGTGAAAAACGATTTTCCAGCTTAATCGCAACGATGTTAAGGAGAAACACCGCAATAATCATCAAACATATAAGAACAGCAAACAAAATCTTCATGCTGTTTATTCTAATTTCTTTTTTGTCTGCAGTTTGTTTCATTCTAACTCCACCTTTTTCTGTCCAAAACAGCAATGGTCAGACATAGAAAAAATGCTGTAAAGCTTATAAAGAATATGGCACCTGAAAACTCAAATATTCCAAGCGTAAACGGAGTGTATCTTTTTTTGATGGATATGCTGTAAAATAACGTTTTCAAAAAATCACTTTTTACAATATACACGAAAGCATCCGACAGCATTAAAAACAAGCTGATCATAAATCCGATCACGGCGGCAACGACCTGACTTTCGGTCAAAGATGATACAAACAGGCAAATAGCTATCAGCGTCGTACCAAGTAGTAGCACCCCCGCAAAGTTGCCCAGCACCTGCGACCAGACCACCGTTCCATAGAATGACAAGACCACCGCTTCGATCAACATTGATGAAATTGCTATAACGTATATGATCACGGCCGCCAGATACTTGCCAAGTACAATACCTACTTTTGTTATTGGAAGAGTGAATAGCTGCTGATCAATTTTCAAACGTTTATCCTCACTGAGCAATCTCATCGCGAGCACCGGAACCAAAAACATAATTACCGGAAACATCAGCGAAAATAGCATTCCCATATCTGTAGTACTTAGTGAAAGATTATAAGAATAAAAGTAGTAGCCAGAGAATAGAAATACCGCGCCGATAAACACGTATCCAAGAGGAGAGTGAAAGTATGCACGCAATTCACGTTTAAGTATTGATCGCATCTGTAATCTCCTCACCGGTCAGTGTACCGTCGTTTATGCCACTGATTTCAATATGTTTAAGAAAATAATCTTCCAGTGTAAATTCTCCGCTGTTGATAGACAGCACAGGCAGATTTGCCCTTGCAAGCACCTGAAAAACCTGCCGTCTAATATCGCAGTCTTCTCCTCCTTCGATGATGTATTCAAAAACGCCCTGCTCTTTCTGTTCTAATAGCGTGATGCTTTTAAATACCGATTCTGCATCGAGTACCCTTTTCACTTTTTGTGGATCGCCTTCAATTAATGAAATAACTTTGTTCGGCTTGCTCATCGATTTCCTAAGGTTATTCGGCGTATCGTTCGCAATAATTCTACCATTGTGCAGCAGTACAACTCTTGAACAGACAAGCTGCACTTCGCTTAATATGTGAGATGATATAACCACTGTTCTTTTTTCACCCACATTTTTTATGAGCTCTCTGATTTCTACAATCTGAGATGGATCAAGCCCAACTGTGGGCTCATCAAGTATTATGACTTCCGGATTACCAAGAAGTGCCTGTACAAATCCGACACGCTGACGATATCCCTTTGACAAGTTCTTGATCATTCTGCTTCTTATGTGAGATATACCAACACGTTCACAAATGTCGTTTATATGCTGTTTTCTGCCTTGTCTGACTTTTTTAATATCGCAAATGAAATTTAAATACTCCTCTACCTTCATATCATTGTAGAAGAAAAACTGCTCAGGAAGATACCCCAACTTTTTCTTAGCTTTGATCGGCTCTTTGGCGACATCATATCCGCCTAACCTCACACATCCACTGTCAGGCTGAATATAACCAGTCATAATATTCATCGCGGTTGACTTGCCTGCACCATTTAGACCTAAAAGACCGACTACTTCACCGGCCTTTATATCCAAAGACATATCAACAAGAGCCTGTTTAGCACCATATTTTTTTGATATGTTTGTAACTTCGATCAAAGTTATTCCTCCGTGTCACCAAGCAATTAAATCCAATTGCAATTAAAGGAAGACCATCACAGTCAAAAATTCTTTGTTTAATTTTTCAACAATTTTCAAGTTAGGCTTACTCTTGTATAAAAACGCTCTTTATATTACCTCATATCAAGTCTGTATAAGTTTCAGATCCTGTCCTAACATTTATAAAATAAATGCTACCATCTTCCTTTTTCTGTGTTTTGCGTGTATTGATTATAACCTAAAGCAAAATGAAATTATTATATTTCCAACTCAAAAAGTTGTATTATTCAACTTTTTGATCGTTTAATTCTATACGCTATTCTGGTTATTCCGTCCGATCTGACAGGCAATCTCATGACATACACCTTAATACTTCACACCTAGATCGTTTAACGTATCAGGCAAAATCAAAGAACCATCCTGCTCACGTTTTCTGGCTTCTTCGACGATGGCCACTGTCGCTGTCGCACCGAACCTCGTTGCACCAATTTTCCTTACAGTTAGAGCATCATCCAACGTTCTGACCCCTCCGGCAGCTTTTATCTGCACATGTGGTGATGTATTATTTCTCATCAAAATAAGATCTTTTACTGTTGCACCTCCACCCGCATAGCCGCTGGAAGTCTTCACCCAATCCGCACCTGCTCTTTCACAGATCTTGCACGCTACGATCTTTTCTTCATCTGTCAAATAGAAGTTTTCAAAAATCACTTTAACAAGAACATCATATTGTTTCGCAATATCACAGACTGCTTTTACATCTGCTTCAACAAGCTCCAAATCACCCGATTTTAGCCGATCGATATTTAAAACCATATCTATTTCCTCGCAACCCTGCTGAATCGCCAGCTTGGCTTCGAGAACCTTTACTTCGGTTAGATTAGAACCATGCGGAAACCCGACAACCGATGTCACCTTAACGGGCGAGTCTCTAAGCACTTCCTCTGCTATCAAAACATCACAAGGTTTAACACAAACCGTTGCACATTGATATTCGTGCGCAACTTTGCACTGCTCAGCAACGGTTTGCCTTGTCATATCCGGTCTCAGTAATGAGTGATCGATCATTTGCGCAATATCAAATGCGGTTACTTTTTCTTTATCCATGCTTTTATATTCTCCTCTTTACTTTTAAGATGCTTCTTATGCCAAAACGAATTAATACACAATAAGAATTATTCGATCCACAGATCAATCGGTTTGGATACCTTTGGATTAAACGGCAACTCCACTTTTTCCCCGGTCTTTGCGGACTCATAAGCGGCATAGATCATCTCCAGCACCGCTTTTCCGTCCTCACCCGTCACTTTTGGTTCAAGGTCGTTGCGAACGCAATCAATAAAATGCGCAAGTTCCTGAGGATAGCCTTGATTAAACGCCTCTTCATATACTGTAAACGTCCAGCCCTTTGAAGAACCCGCTTTTTCCATTGCATAATCGTAGCCTTCTGAGCTGTAAGTCAGCGCACTGTTACCCCTGAAGAGATCCGCGTATGAAACACCTTTATCTCCATAGACCTCTATGCGGTCGTCCATACCACCGTGCTTAGCCCAACTGTCTTCAGCCAGACCTAGCACGCCGTTTTCAAATTCTACCATGGTGACCGTATTATCATCACAATCAGTATCGTGCATAACCGTAGCCATTGACGCATATACGCTCTTAACCTTCGGATTTCCACCTAGAATCCACCGGAACCAAGCAAGTGCATGACAGCCCATATCCATCATAACACCACCACCGGCCAGTTCTTTGTCATAAAACCAGCTACTATGCGGTCCTGAATGCTTTTCTGCCTGTTTGATCATATATAGCTTGCCTACAGCACCGCTCTCAACAAGCCTCCTTACCCGCTCATATTTGGGGGCAAAGCAAAGCTCTTCTGCATACATAAGTTTTTTGCCTGCTTTTTTGCATTCCGCAATCATCTCATCCGCCTGTTCAAGCGTAAGTGCAATCGGCTTTTCGATAATCACATGCTTGCCTGCTTTAGCACTCTTGATGCAGGCTTCGTGATGTGCATAATTCGGTATGCATATGTCTACCACTTCACAGTCACTGTTTTTCAACAACTCGTCGATATCATCATAGTACTCATCAATACCGTGTGTCTCGGCAAAAGCCTTTGCTTTTTCTTTGTTTCTACCATAAACTGCGACAATTTTTGCGTCAGGCACAAAGCGATGATACGACTCCATATGAATATTGGCAATAAAACCGCAACCAAAAATCGCTACCTTTGTTCTTTCCATAAGCCCCTCCTTTTTATAACAGACTAGCTGCTTGTTTATCGACGACAAATTCAACATTATCCATGTTTTTGATCAGAGACGATGGCACTGCGTTTGTTTCCACTTCTGAGATTTTTTTTAAGATTTTGCTTTTTCTTTGGCCTGTTATTAATACCTGTACAGTTTTTGTTTCCACTATGTTTCTAATCCCAAGAGTAACGCCTTCTGATAATTCCGGCTTATCTTTAAAATATTTAACCGCTACATCTTGAGTAACGCGATCAAGCTGTACTACATGTGCCCCTTTATTCATATCTGTCCCTGGTTCATTAAGGCCTAGATGACCGTTCATGCCAACACCGAGCAACATGTAGTCGATACCACCGTTTTCACATATAAATGCTTCAATTTTCGCACATTCCTCCTGCAAGTTATCCGCCTTGCCGTCAAAAAGTCGAATATTGGTTTCACTTAACTGGATGTGATCAAAAAGATTGGTTCTTAAGAAATTTTCACAACTTCCATCATCTCTACCAGAAAGACCCACCCATTCATCAAGGCCAACGACCTTGACGTGGGAAAAGTCCATATTTCCTTCACGCTCACGGCGAATCAGCTGATCAAATAATTCAAGCGAAGTATGACCTGCTGCAAGGCAAATCAACGCAGATGTATTTTGAGATATAATATTCGAAATGCAACTTGCACAATAAGATGCGGCCTGCGTTTCAGTTTCAAATATTTTCATATTTAACTCCTTAGCAAATTAGCACTATTGTTCATTTAGGAATCTATCATTTTTTCATTCTACATAGTTAGGTTAGTATCAATTTGTTCCGTTGATATCCTCGAGTATTTTGATTACGCTCATCACTTCCTCCTGCAAAATGATTTCCGACGGACTGTTATTTTCGACACATCTCAGGAAGTGCAGCAACTCATTATAATAAGCGTCAGTAGCTGGCACGTTAATTCCGGTTTCAATTTCCACTTTTTCAGTAGCGTTTAACTGTACGGGCTCGAAATCAAACGAATATGCCATCATTATGCGACCATCATATTCCACAACAGCGTTCTCAAAATACACCCTGTAACCAGCCTTAAACGGAATATCTGCATTGTACCAAGACGCCTGTGCTACGACAGTTTTGTCACTATATGTGTATGTGAACCGATATTGTTCTTGATATTCCTTGCTTTTGTTTCCTGATGTTGTGAATGCATATTTTTCTGGTTCGCCAAAAACCGATATAATAAAATCAAGATCGTGAATATGAAGATCGAAAGGAATATGTCCACTTTTATCTTTATCGAAAAGCCACCCGCCTTTGACCCATTTAGGACAAGCAGAAAGCCTTATAAAATCAGCGTCCAGAACCTTGCCGTATCTTTCATCGCGTATTATGTCACGCAGCAATACGTATTCATTCCAAAATCTTATAACATGAGCTACGTATATATTAACTTTTTTCTCTTTGGCTAAATCAAACAGCTCTTTTGTTTGCTTAAAGCTTAAACAGAGTGGCTTTTCAGCAATTACGTTAACCCCTCGAGAAATCACTTTTTTGATATGATCATAATGCATATAAGTAGGAGTGCAAACACAAACGGCATCCAAATTGTTTTCTAACATCATTTGATCTATATCTGTAAAAAGAGCCGCCCCAATCTCTTTAGCTTTTTGCTGTGCCTGTAGCGAAATATCACAAAGCGCGGTAATCTTTGCAAAATCAATCCGCCCGATGTTATTGATATGCACATTTCCCATACCACCAATTCCGATAACACCGATATTAAGCATGGCTCCTCCTGTTATTTATTTTTAATCTAATTTCTACGATGAATATTTCAGACTGCCTATAAAATGCACTCATCGTCACCAATCAGTTGACCGATTATACACCCGTGCTACCTTGATATGTAAAGTTAATCTTAATCATGATTAAGTATATCTTATCACACTTCTACAAGACAATAAATTGACCCTAAAAAAGTCGAAATATACAATTTGTTAATAAGATTGTATTCCACTTAAGCAATAGTCAAAAATACTACAAATCCTCAAATCTGTGTCTGCTGTAATCGAAACTTCCCTAATAAAGCTCTCAAATTACCTGTGCAGGAATACTAAATTAGTTCGCAAGAAAATATTTCTTATACCAAGCAGAAACATAAACTCTTGATTCATCTGCGCATTCAAAAAATCAGTTGATATCATTTAAAACATCATCTTTGTTTTTTAAGAGATTAGCAAAGCTTGGAACTAGAGATATAGCCGTAATAACGGCAATCCCTATAAATACATACAGAAAATATTTTAGAGAGAAATAGTAATTAATTTGAGTGAGTGTTTCACCATAAGAATATGAACCAAAACTCCAAAACAAAAGCAAAGAGACAAGAATACCTATCGAACAACCAATCAAAACAACGCAGCTAATCTGTATCAGCCAAAAATTGATAAGCCTCCAAATACTCAAACCATTTATCCTCAATAGAGCATCGTTTTTTTTGTTGAGATGTGTTTTAGCAAGCAACTGGCTTGTCATGATAATAAGAGTTGCTATAGCAAGAACGATTATAAAACTTAAAACATAAATGTCTACCATAAGTTTATATATTTTATATGTCCGTACTTCTTTTTGAAAATCATTCATAATCATATTGGGAACCTGATTAGACAAATTGCTAATCGCCTGACTAATTTCTTCCGTCGTATATCCTGGGTTTGAATAAACACTGATGTTACTATACTTTGCCTCAAGATCATAAATTTCAAGAGCGCTATCCACAGTTAAAATCGAAAAAGCTTTGCCAAATGAACCAGACGAACTGAAAGTACCATCTACTTCTCGGATTATAGCACCTACCTTTACGGTGACATCCTTTCTGTAAAATAAATCAGCTTGGCTCTTGACCACAGCACCATCGATATCCTGATCACTCAATATGCCTGACAAATGTATTTCATCACCCACATGAAATGTATTGCTATTATAAACATCGTCCTGTCCAAAAGGCTCATAAATTTTCATAACCGTTTGATCATCAAGAGATTTAATTCTATAAGCTGGCACTCGCAATACGATTTCTTCTCCTGAGGCAATTTTTTCAAGATCAATCTCTCCCTCTACTACAGATCTTTCTAAACTTTTAAGTATCTCATCTGGATATGTCAGTATCTCAGCCCCAACCAAAATTTCTTTCATTGAATAGCCAAATTTCTCTCGAACAAAATCCATATCAGTAATTCCTGTTTGAATAATTTCTGAGTAATTTTTATCTAGAGCAAAATCTTGTGCATCTATGTAATCATCTATTTGCTCTTCTGTTAAAAGAACGTTCAATTTATTAATTTCTTTATATGCCTTGACCTGCTCCACTTGTGGCAACAAAATTAACTGGTCTACAAAATCAGAATCAGCCCCCATTTTTTCGTAAGTATCTGTAAAATAGAAAGGCATGTCACTACCATCTAACGGTATCAAAGGCAAAGTTTTTGCCGAGAACAAAAAATCATAATCTTTTGACAACATTCCTGTTGGTTGTTCATAAATATCAGAACAAAAATACCTACTATAAAATATTCCTAGGGAAAACATAGAAAACGATATTACAACCAGAATAAAAAAAGCAAGCAAACTGTATCTATTTTGTCTGATTACAAATCGGAACAAACTGTTTTTTTGATTTTTTTGCTTACATCTGTCAATGCAGTCTGCATTTTCCTCAAGAGAGGTTTTAACAACCAAACGACTGTAAAAGAATATCAATAAGGTCATGCCTATAATTACCGATAAAAATAAAATAACTATTATATTCCAGTTTATATACAAGGAAATTGTATTTTCAAAATGTACTGGCAATGCATTTATTAAAATCAGTGATATCAAACACCCAAAAGCAATACCTAGTATTGACCCGATCAAACCCAGAAAGATCAACTCAAATCGAATTACAAAAATGATATCTATTTTGCATAATCCTAAATTATGATAGCTACAAATGCGGTTGGATAGACGGTTTCTATTCAGAATAAAAATCATAAACACGCAAACCAGCAAGGCTATTATCATTAGGATTGCAAATTCATTAGGGACTTTAAAACTACTGCTGTTTTCTAATGAATTATTTGTATTTCTTAGCAGGTTATGATCATTTTCTGTCGGACTTGAAACCCCTAACTGCCTAACAATCAAAATTTGTCTAGAAATCTGGGAAGTTAAATTATAGACACGATTCGCTTCTTGTTCGGTTATAAGTGCATTAAGCGAGCCTATATTTTTATCTTTTTGTTCTTCACTTTGTGGCCATAAATGCCCAAAATCCAATAGAATTCCAGATATCGTGTACTCGGAATCTGCAATTTCAATCTTATCACCAAGTCCTGTCCGACCTAAAGCATCAACAATACTTTCTGTCAGCGCTATTTCATTAGAATTTTCAGGATAATATCCTTCAAGTAATATTACATCAGCAAGTTCCAAAGCAACTTCATCAGCAAATCCAAGTCGCAAAGTTTTCGCCTCATCTATTTTTTGTTGATAAACGATAGAAAATACACCAAAAGAGTCATAATTAAATCCTGGAAGCAATTTAGAAAAATCACTGTCTGAAAAACTTAGATCCATATTGTCTAATTCTGTATTATCATAATAAATATCTGTAAAAATACCAAATACTCTTTTATGTGAAACCTCGACTTGATTCATAACTGATTGTGTAATGTTAAATTGGATGGTAGGAATCAGCAGCAGAAGGAAAACACAAATAACAAATAATATATTCCCGCGATTTTTTGATAAAAGACTCTTAAAAGCTATCCTTATTAAATTTAGAATTCTTTTCATATATCAACCATCACTTTTCTGTTGCAAAGTGCCATCGCTCATAATATATGTATTGTTAGCAATTTTTAACCATTCAACATCATGTGTAACAATGACATAAGTTTGATTCATATGTCGATTTGAAGACTCAACAAAACTCATGACATTTTTAGCAGACTCCGAATCAAGATTGCCCGTTGGTTCATCTGCCATGATAAGTGAAGGTTTCATAATCAAGGCTCTCGCAATCGCCGTACGTTGGCGTTCTCCACCAGAGAGCTGATCAGGATAAAATTTTAAACGATTTTTAATACCAAGCATGTCAATTATCTCTTCTTCTGTTTGATATTCATATGGCATATTATTAATATCAAAAGGCAGTCGAATATTATTGATAACTGACAGTTCATTGATCAGGTTATATTCTTGAAAGACGAACCCTATTTTCCTGCTACGCAAGCGTGCTCTTTTAGATTCACTTAAAGAATAGATTGAATCACCTTCGACAAACACTTGCCCATCATCTGGTTTCATCAAACCTCCAAGTACTTTGAGCAAAGTACTTTTCCCGGATCCACTGCGTCCTATAATGACATTAATAGTTCCGCACGATATGTTAAGACTAGCAGGTTTCAACGCTTCTACCTTGACGTTACCCGAGCAGAAATTCTTGTTGATATTTGAAGCTTGCAATACAGTACCCATATAATCTCTCCCGTTTATTATTTTGAAAAAGCAGGAAGGTTCCCAGCAATTAATTTCCTGGGAAACCTCCCAAAAGAGTCTTATGTATGGTTTTTGGCATATCACCAAATTACTATCTGAAGTTGAAATTCCACCAAGCCGTTGATTGATGCTGGCAAATATTATCAACAAAATAATAAAAATATGATTTCCCTCTTACAGATCCGGGATAAAGAGTTTGTTGATGGGACTTTGTATTGGTTTTTTTTGTTGATTCATAAGCTAAAACATTTCCAGCATTGTAGCCTGTTTCGTAGCTAATAAGACCTATAAATTGCATACTATTTTCTGTAGCAGTTGAATTAATTTTTGCATAAGTATTTTTCGAAGAGTTATTGGCTCCATGCGTAAATGTAAGATTTCCTTTAACAGCAGCACTTACAGGTGCCACTAAGATAGCAAATGCAATTATAATAATAAAAGCAATGGCAACTTTTTTCGGGTTAAACTTTTTCATGTTTTCTTTCATGTTTATCATTTATTCCTTTCTTTACAATAAGTATAAACAGCATTAAAAGTTCTGTTCTATCATTTATCCTTTTTTCGAAACGAATATATTAACAAATAGCATAAAACAAGAGAAAAGCATCGCCTCGGAAATAGGCTCTCATTGAACTATGACCTCCTTATCTTCTATCGTATGTATTAAATTCAAAATTCTAATTTGCTTTGATTTTAAACCACATACTCTTTTTCTAGAAACACTCACTCATTGCGCAAAAAGCAAGCAGTTTAATTTATCGACAAACAACAAACCGGTTTCGTTTCGATACTTTAAATTTATCAAAAAAAAAAAAAATGTCAACTAATAACTAAGATAACAATTACAGATAATTTACATAAATATTTTCATCTTTATCTATTCATACATTAATTAATATAAGTCTTATTATCGGACACATAAAATCTAATATCATGTATCACATTGCACCTCATGGCAATTATTATTCTGCGTTCTCCCTTTTATGCTATCTGCCAGTTGAGCACCAGCCCATATGCCTATCAAAGGTCTGACAACACTATCGGAATCAAACATAAATTCAAATGAAAACCGGGGTCCAAAGATAACGGAGATAATCGTTTGAGTAATAATAATGATTCCAGGAAGAACAATAATCAAGAAACGAGCCCAATCAAATTTGTTTTGGGTTTTCCAACGTTTTATAAGATCAGGTAATCTGATTAAAAAACCAAACAAAAGAGGGTATATACTAACGAAACTTACTAATGGGATTAATTTATAATCGTAGATAAATAATTTATGGAAAAAAACTTTGACTTGCTCTAAAATCAATATCAGTATTATGAATACGACAAGCTCTGATAGCCGCAAAATAAAAGGAGATATAAGAGAAAACTGTTTTTTAGTCATAGGGATTCCTCCTCAAATTCGTTTATAAATTTATGCCTCTATATACTATAACGATCGGGATGACCATTTTGTGACAGATTTTTGCGGCCAACTAAATATCAGTATATCAGTCTCTGTAATGCCATCTTCGTCCTGTCATCAATTTCCAAAATATCATTTTCTATTTGTTCGGTGCGATCTGCGAGCGAATTCGGTATTAAACCTTCGACTGCATAAACTACAGTTTGAAGCTCAATATTCATATCTGCAGGCAATTCATTGCCATTCTCACATATGTAAATGTTGGCTTTAGGGTAGAAATATTCGGTATAGTCGGATGGATTTTTCAGCCAGACATTTTCCGTATAGAGCACAAAATTGAATTCGCTATCTTGTGTAATTCCGGCAGCCGCAAGCTGCTCGGTCAGATCGAGCATCAGGAGATTCACCGGACGCAGATAACCCGAAGCAATATATTTGCCAGCGTCGCCTTGCACCTTTGGCTTCGCGATATGAACGAAACCTGTTAGTAAATTTGCGACGATCGCTATTATTATTATTGAGGATATAGGAGAAATCTTCCCGATTAATTTTGACTTTATACTTGTGTTGCTTGCCTGCCAGAAGCGATTTCTGTAACGCTTTATCAACCCTGGCTCGTCTCCGTATCCTGTCAGTGCAAGTAACCAGCCAGTTACAAGAACAGGAACTGTTATCAGAGTGCGAGAGAAAGATATGGGTGCTGGGTATACGGCATATCCCTGCAACATTTGCGATAGCATGAATACGGCTATTGTCCAGCCTGATATCACAAAATGCAGCTTACCAAGCCGGAAACCAAGTCCTGCAATCAGATACAGCCAAACAAATGGAAGTAAAAACGAAGCATAGACGGCAGGCTGATGCAGCAAAGCAATTTTCAGTCCGTCTGCGGCTGCTTTAGCCAGTTCAGCTATTTCATTGCTGCGTAAAACCGATGCTCGGTCACCTCTACCGAAAATTATTGAAAATACAAGATTGAGTGTGATCACACTGGCTGAAATCAGATGAAAGGACTTGAAAAATCCTCTATCGCAACTCATCAGGCCGACACATAGGAGTAGAAGAATTAAAAGACAGACTACTGCCAGAGCGGTGGTGTAGCAATATATCAACATGATGCCGGTCCAGACAATAGCGAAAGCGGTAAACAGAGTAGGTTTACTGTAGAAATGAAACAGCCAGCCAATCAGCTGCAAAGTGAAACATAAAGGATAAAGAGTGTGTTCGAAATAGAGATAGTACTCAGTAACATAGGGAAAAGCTATCACCGCAGTCAAGCAGAACATTACCAAGGACTCACCTTTTGCCAGGTTTTTATGCTCTGTCCATTTTCTTAGACCATCAGCAAATATGATCAGACCCAGCCAGAACGGCCAGGCAAAACCTATTTTTAGCGCCATATATGTTCGTCCGAGAATCAACGCAGGCCAGGCGCTCAGCAGATACTGTCTGGCTGGATAACCCAGAAAAGCCTGACCGGTATAGTTCATATCAGCCTTGCCGTAAGCTGCCAGTCCCGCCGCCATCTGCTGTGTCGCATCTTGACCCAAAACACTACGAGAATTGTCAATAATCGGCCACAATAACAATAAGACACCGGCACAAGCCACGAACAACGGCAGAATGTTTTTGTTTTTGATATCAAGGATTAGCCTATATATCCCGCGATAAATAATCATGCAGCCAATAACGAAAGCGCTGACAAGCCACAAGCGCGGGGTGAGCCATGAGAAAAAACTTATGCGCAAATATGTCATAATTTCAATCAGCAGTGATACTGAAACAGTAATGGCGAATAGCAAGAGAAATGGTTTTGAATTTAGTTGATCAGAATATTTTGAATTATCCTTTTCCAACATTTTAATGCTTTTCTTCATACTTCACCTTCAGGAGCACTTTATTTATACTGACAAATTAAAATCCTAAAAACTTGCCATCAAACAATTGACTGACAATGCTCATATAAATATATTAACGCAATGACAAGCTGTTGTAAAACTATACACAGACAATTTAGATACTGCAAAAACTACAAAACTATCAAATCTGCAGATACTGAACACTTATTATACCTATGAACTTGATATCAATCTCGTTATACAATTCAATAAAAGTTGTTTTTTATTTTAGTCCATACATCGTTGGTTTGACGCTCACGACTATTCTATTCAGATTCCTGCAAAGCTTTAATTATGTCTTCATGCGTTTTAGGACTCAATTTGTAAATGGTATAGTACTTTATGTTTGAATTATCTGCTACAGCCAAATACTCACCATTCAAACTATAGATAACTTCTTGAGACGAACCTTTGAGCATAATTTGAAAACTTATACTTCCTGTCCGAGCATCGGGCAATCTTAGAACACGCTTTGATTTTTTCACTTGTTCAAAAGTTTCACCAATCTGTTCAATCTGTTCACTATCATCAATTTCATAACTATGCCTTATGCCTTTGTAATCAAAGTACTCGACTTCTAGTATAATGTCTTCTTGATTCCACCAAGATCCATAAACCGGCATGGTTTTGATACTTACCCAGATAAAAGCCAACAAAGCTGTTAGCAATACAAATCCAGCAGCAACTATCAATTTTTTCTGAGCATTTAACTTTTTCATTGAACCCTCCACATTTCTCAATTGGTAAATACGAAACAACACCGAGCTGCTAAAACAATAATTAGCTCGGCTAGATAGATCTTACTAATTAGACACATTAAAGTTTAAGTTTTGTTGGAATTGCAACGACTCAGGAAAGCTGACATGCCAAACAGCAATGCCAAACATAATGACAATACCATTATAAGACCAAGCCAGAAGTCGAAATTGTTGAACAGTTGTATTCCATCTGAACTTCTTGATTTCCCTGACCTAAATAATGTAGTCGCAAGGGAGATCCAAAAAACAAATACTGATCCAAGTGTAATTTTTACTGAGTATAGTGCTTTTGAATATAACCATCTTATCGTTCCAGTTGGTTTGTTTAGAAGTGATGCAATTTCACGATGTTTAATATACAGCCATGTTTTATGGCCAGTGCTAGGAAATTTATCTTCCGGCAACTGAAATAGTTTTAATAAGACGTTTTGACTAATATCTTCTGCATCTTCTTTGTTTTTACAAATTGAATAAGCTATTACAAAGATTATTCGGGAATAATTTTTCTCAAATTCACATAGTGCTACACTATCACTTTTAGAAATTCTATCCAGGAGTTCTGACAGTTCTCGATCATTATTCAAAACTGATTGCCCCCCTTTTATGCCCATTAAATATCAAACTACCATTAATTTTATCATATTTACTCAACTCACTCTAATATCACCAAAAAAATGTCATGGTATGGGGAGGTTTTATTTCTCACACCGCACCTTGAAACCCAAATATAGAAAAAGGAGATAACAAGCGATGATGACATCAGAAAAAACATCACGATGAAGCAAGATTACATTAGACCCAAGCCAACTAATTATGCCGTCAAGGTTTTCCTGATTGACACCAAGATCATGCCTTTCTTCAAAAACATGTCGATTGACACGCTTCAAAGCTGATTGAGGAGATCGCATCACGGTTCGATCAAAGGCGTCAAAACCTACGAAAAAAGTCAAAAGACCTTGAACGCTATTACGCTCATAGTGCCCTTTGACCTTGTAGATAAATATTAATCAAAATAATTATAAAAAATCCGCTCACTAAAAACCAATGTTTACTCTTGTTATCCGATTTTGTTTAGGGTTATCAAATCAACTTGAATACACTATGAACAAACCTATTCTACATAGCTAATGCACTGCTTTTTTCAAATGAATTGAAATAATCTGTTGACTCTGTAACTGATAACACTTTAGCATTACTATTCTTTAGGATATTAATTGCCGCTGATACATTCTTATCTGCTACATTTTCAGAATCAACAATAATGATGGTCTTCATATTGTCTTTCATCTCATCTGCTATGTGAGCCCATGCTCTAACATAATAAATAATTTTGCTCATATCTTTATTCTCAAAACTAAAATTTTTAATTCCGTATGATTTTATGTTTTGAGTAAACACAAGATCATAATTAACAGTTTCGCTGTAAATTCCATATACTGATTCATCAGTGAACGAAATATCTTTTGCTTTCAAAATTTTCTTAATGAACAGCTTTTGATCCTGTATTGATGGTCTTTTATTCTTTGAATAATCAAAACGCAAGTACATTCTTTTGGTTTGCTCTATTAATGCTTCTACAGAATCAGTTGTTTCAATTCTAGTTACCGAAGAAAAGCTAAACTCGTTAGTAAAATCTCTGATAAAATCTCTCCAGTTTGTTTGGCTAAATAATCCCGGCTCTACCTGCTCCTTAATTCCCTTCATATAAAGCTTGAAAAAATCTATATCTAGTTCATCATCGAAAGAAGTGACTCTTCGCCAGTTATTTGTGTGCTCAAACAAACATTTATCCATTTCAGGCAAATTGAAGAGAATACCCACATTAATTTTCTCGCCACTAATAATAGATGGACTATATGTAAGCACTGAATACTCTATAAAATTCATAACCTCACCTACCATTCCGATAATTCATTATAACATTACATATCTCTTCAAAGCGTAACGATCTGCTAATCAAAAACTCTTCTAATGCATTACACATGCTTTGCGGTGGAAGAATACTTTCAGGTGTGTCATGTATAATATCATGAATCAACTCCCTTTTAAACAGAGGAAACTTTTCTTGGGCTAGCATTTTTATTCCATAACGATCTCTAGATTTAGTACTAAAAAACATACTATAAACTTCTGAATTCTCACGCATGATTGTACTGTCAGATGAAATTGAGTCTTTATTTATCAATTCAAGGTCGTTCTCAGACCAATCTGCTGTATCAGAAAAAACATGAGAATGATCAATGATATACATTTTTTTGTCCCTGTAATTATATAAAATGTTTCCGGGATTTCTGTCAGCGTTATATATCCAATGATCAAAAAGTAATACAGATCCAAAAGTATTGATATTCTCGATTCTATTAATAATATTTGGCAATAATCTTGCTGCTGGAGTCACAACTGTTGAACAAAAACAAATCCCTTTACACTTATCATCAAGCGGAACCTGCAGGACTGTACTATCATCAATAATACCCCAGAAAGCTTCAGGTATAGGCAAATCAAAAAGTCTTGCCAAATTATATGAAACCCACTCATTGAATAATACTCGATTACCTTCACAGTTGTTATAGGTCTTTAAAAAAACAGATCTTCCGTCATCTGTCATTGCCTTTAAGGGGACTGTACAACCATTCGCTTGCTGCTCAGTAATTTTGCCTATGTGATAGACTTCCACATTCATTCACCTGAATAATTCTATAACGATTACTTGATAAAATAATACACTAAACATATTCTAGAAACAAATAATCATCCGATTATCAAAAATAAAATAATGCTAATAACTTGAATCAATTCAATAACGCGATAACTTTACAGAATGATCTGGAGTATCGCCAATAACTTACGTGACAGCGTCGACGAAGGAGATTTTAATCAATACTATCCCCCACTAATCAGCTCATAGAAAACATTTTCGGAAATTATTTCAATGTCCTGACCTGCCAAGAGGTAACTCTCGGCTTTTTTCATTTTTGAACTCTTGCCGTCTTTAATTCTCTTAACATAATCAAGATTACCAAGGACTAAATAATTGGTTTTTCTCGTCACTTGATCTCCACAGATACCTCCAAGATCAACAATCATTTGCATGGCATCTTTGCGACTCATTTTCTCCAGCGCGCCTGTGAAAACACAAACCTTGCTAAATAAAGGATGATTTTTATCGAATTCTGTTTTGTCAGTAAAAACATCTTTTGATCTTGCCTGATTGGCAAAATAGCTTTTGCTTGGTCGTCTGCTGAAGCTATTTATGAAGTCTGCTTCAGATATTGATTTCTTATCAAGTTCCGCCCTTAACTGTCTGTAACACTCAAGGCAGATTATACAATCCTGCTCTCCTCGATGAGCTCCTTTATACGACACACCATAATAAGCAGCGATCGTTTTCAACTTATGGTTCTCAGTATTCTTAATCAATTTTCTGGCAATTCTCAAGACGTCAACAAAATCATTGCTCAGATAATAACCAGCTTCAGATAACGCATTATCATATAGGAAGTTAATGTCGAAGTTTACATTATATCCGAGCAGAATATCTTCCGGCCTGATAAATCTAAGAAAATACTTCATGACCTCGTCAACTCGAGGTGCGTCTTTTACCATTTGGTTTGTAATGCCGGTAAGATTTGTAATAAACGGAGCAATATCATTCCAAGGGCGAATGAGCATAGAAAATCTATCGATCACTTGATCCTCTTTTACCCTGATTGCCGATATTTCAATAATTTCGTTATAGCGAGCATCACAGCCAGTTGTTTCGATATCGACCATGACAAATTCATCAGGGAAAGTGATGATGCTATTCCCCTTTTTATCTCGCTGGGCTGTGTTTTGCTTAACTTCACAACGACCGTCAGAATAGACATTCCATTGCATAGCATAATCCTCCTGCAATCCAATGTTTATTTTATCATATCAACAATTTTTCCCCGCTACCTAAAACGATAACAAAATCACAGTTTCTAACTTATTTTGTTGGGTAATTGTTATAACGCGTCAAAAAAGGTCGTTTTTGTCTCATATTTTCCATTATTTTTAAGTCTCGGGAAAAAATCAGCACGCAAATAGCACGTTTTTCTGGCCATTACTCCCCTGCCTCGAATACGTATAAAACGAATGATCACAAGCCGTTTCGATGCCAAAGAGAGCGTTAACGATACGTATTTGCAGTCAGGTACTGGTATTTTGACTCGATCACTGTGATCTCATCCAAAATGAATTGCGAGAGGTCATACTGGACAACAGTATTATCGCAAATATTCCCAACAGCGAAAATGCTGATATTCATAGTTACGGTATCTGCCCCGAAGGAACAACGGATTTTAACAACTATAACAATTATTCCTAACATCAGGATGATGGCTTTTATGTCTCTGTTTTCTCTGTGGATGGTGATTTGTTCGAATTACGAACATCAACTCTTAATGAAGAAGAACTTGTTCAGTTTGCAAGTGATATTTTGAATAAATAAACCAAAAACTTTCAGAGGAACCAAGTGGAAATTTCAACCGTTCTCCATCTGGTTCCTCCCAATGCATACCCTGAATAATTGAACTGAATAGCTAAATTGTACAGAGTGGTTCAATTGTATCGACTCCATTTTTACCGCAATACGATTCGACGAATCGTAATTCGACATAATTGACTTGTTGTCTGAAAGATAATATAATTATCGCATGATAATTCGACGAAATATAAAGCGATAAAGAGGTTTGTTATGTTTATCGGTCGACAAAGAGAGCTTGATGAACTAGAGAAAAAATACCATACATCCGGTTTTCAGATGTTTGTTCTATATGGCAGACGTCGTGTAGGAAAAACCCGCTTGATTCAAGAATTTTGTAAGGATAAGAAGACAATTTTTCATGTAGGTATTCAACAAACCAGAGATATGCAATTAGAATCGTTTTCTCGAGATATATTGAAGCAATTGCCCTCTGAAGGATCAGAATTCATTCGCAAATTCCAAAGCTGGCAGGATGCATTCAGCTATATTGCGCCAAAAACAAGTAAGCAACGAATCATTTTGGTTATTGATGAATACCCCTACATTGCTCAGTCTGATCCTTCGGTATCTTCCGTTTTACAAAAGGTAATCGATCACGAATGGAAAAATACTGAGTTGTTTCTAATCCTTTGCGGCTCATCAATGAGCTTTATGGAAAATCAAGTGCTTGGTTACCAGAGTCCATTATACGGAAGACGTACAGCACAGATGAAAATACAACCATTGCCATATTGGGAAAGTATCGATTTTTTTGACCATTGGCAATGGCAGGATAAACTTTACGGCTATGGTGTTTGTGGGGGAATCCCCCAATATCTGGAATACTTTTCTTCTCATAGAGATTTTCCTTCAGCAGTAAAAGCAGAACTACTATCGCTTAGCGGGCACTTGGCTGAAGAACCAACAAATTTAATGCAACAGGAAATGCGTGAGCCAAGTATTTATAACAGCATTATTGACGCTATAGCAAGAGGGAAAACGAAACAAAATGAAATTGCGAATACCGTTGGCAAAGAAACAAAGGATATTACGTCTTATTTAAGAGCACTTCTGGATTTGGGTATTATTGAAAAGAAACAACCAGTTGAGGAAAATAATCGCAAAAAAGTAATCTACTCCATTGCTGACAATTTATATCGATTTTGGCATCGTTTCATGCCAAAATCTCTTTCCCTGATTAGTATGAACATGGGAGATATCGCCTGGAAAGAAGTAGTATTACCAGAACTTGATACTTATTTCGGACAAATCTTCGAGTCCATTTGCTTGCAGTATACCCAGAAAGAAATTCAAAAAGGAAATATCAAGCCTATATATCTCCACTATGGACAATGGTGGGGCAGCAATCCAGCAAGAAGAAGAGCAGAAGAGATCGATATCGTAGCCGTTAATGACAGCGATATCTTAGTTGGCGAATGCAAATGGCGCAACGAAATCATGGACAGCAGTACCCTCGCCTTGCTAAAAGAACGGGGCGATTTGATCCGTCGAGGCAGAACCATAAAATATATACTTTTCTCAAAGACAGACTTCTCTGAAGATCTGAAACGAAAAGCTGAACTCGAGAATGTAATTATCGTAAAAGCACATGATATTGTAAACAAATGATGGAAAGAATCATTGCCTAACTAACCTTCCCTTTTCGTTGTAAATTGCAACGAAAAATGCAACGATTACGTTTTCGTTGCATTTCAATCTGCCGTGATAATGACACCCTAGTATCACCGCCCACTTGCAGATGTTCCGCTATTAAATTTGCGACCTTCCAATATAATCTAGACTCGAATTCCTTCGCCGGTCCTCGGTTTCGCCTGCGGAAGCTTAGTCATTGCGAGTCTAGAGTGATTAGCATTTAATAATATTAATAAAGTGGAAGATTTCTTTCTGCGTTTTTACCGACTTTTTGAAGTCGTTGCATTTATTCATAAGGAGCGTAGCGACGAGGACCCGGGAGCTAATTTAACTAGCGGACATCATTCCCACTCAATCGTCGCCGGTGGTTTGCTCGTAATATCATAGACAATGCGATTAACATTTCTAACCTCATTTACAAGCCTTCTGGAGATCAAATCCAGCACATCATGCGGGATTCTGGCCCAGTCAGCAGTCATGAAGTCGGTGGTGGTTACTCCACGCAGGGCAATCGTATAATCATATGTTCTTTCATCACCCATGACACCAACAGACCTGATACCGGTGAGAACAGCAAAATATTGATGAATATCTTTGTTTAGCCCGGCATTTACAATCTCTTCGCGGAAAATTGCATCAGCTTCACGCAGGATTGCAAGTTTCTCTTCTGTGATATCACCTATGATTCGGATAGCAAGTCCGGGACCCGGGAACGGCTGTCTCCAGACCAGATCAGAAGGTATTCCCAGTTCCAATCCGGCTTTTCTGACTTCATCTTTAAACAGATCACGTAGCGGCTCTATGATGCCTTTGAAATCAACATCGTCCGGCAAACCGCCTACATTATGGTGGCTTTTAATTACCGCTGCATCACCGGCTCCGCTTTCGATTACGTCTGGATATATTGTTCCTTGCACAAGGTAATCAACTTTTCCGATTTTTTGTGCTTCTGCCTCAAAAACACGGATAAATTCTTCACCGATTATTTTTCTTTTTTGTTCAGAATCTGTAACACCTTCCAGTCTGTCAAGGAAGCGTTTCTGGGCATTTACACGGATCAGATTCATATCAAATTCTTTTTTGAAAACACGTTCAACTGTGTCGCCTTCATTTTTGCGCAGCAGTCCATGATCTACAAAAATGCAGGTAAGTTGCTTACCTACTGCTTTGTGAATCATAACAGCAGCTACAGATGAATCAACACCGCCAGATAATGCACACAGTACTTTTCTGTCACCTATCTGCTCTTTCAATTTTTTGATCGAGTCTTCAACGAAAGTTGACATTTTCCAGTCCCCGCTGACTTTGCATATCTTGTAGAGAAAATTGCGCAGCATTTTACTTCCTTCTGGAGTATGCATTACTTCCGGATGAAACTGAACAGCATAAAAACTGCTGTCCGAATTCTCCATAGCTGCAATAGGACATGTGTCAGTCCAGGCAATACGAGAAAAGCCTTCCGGCATTTTTTCAATGTGATCAGTGTGGCTCATCCAGCATGTTGTTTCACTGCTGATGCCTTCAAAAAGCTTGCTTTCGGAGTTAATACAAATATCGGTTTTGCCGTATTCGCGCTTGTCAGGGCGCATGACGGTACCTTCAAGCATAACGGACATCAGCTGAGCGCCATAACAAATACCTAATATCGGCAGTCCCATTTCATATATTTCATTGCTGCAGCGAGGTGCGTTCTCCGCTGATACGCTACTTGGGCCACCGGTAAAAATAATGCCTTTGTAATTTCCGGCACGTATTTTTTCTATTGATGTATTGTATGGTAAAACCTGGCAGAAAACATTATGTTCTCTTACCCTTCTTGCTATGAGCTGATTGTACTGTCCGCCAAAGTCCAGTACCAGAATTGATTCATGTTCCAATATTGTCTTCCTCCTTGAATCAACATTGATTATCTATGTATGATTTCATCTCTTCTTGGTCCATTTGATACCATTTTTACTGGTACTCCGAGTTCTTTTTCTATGAAAAGAACATATTCCTGTGCTTCTGCCGGTAATTTTTCAAATTCTGTGATGCCTCTGACATCACTTTTCCATCCTTTAAGCACTTTAAGTACCGGTTTTGCCTTATTCAGTAAAGTTGTTGCCGGGAAATCCTTGCTGACTTCGCCATCTATTTCATAACCTACACATACAGGAATCTCATCAAGATAGCTTAGTACATCTATAGCTGTTAATACTACCTGAGTTGCCCCTTGTACTTTGCAGCCATAACGAGTTGCTACGCAGTCAAACCAGCCCATACGTCTGGGGCGGCCTGTGGTTGCGCCAAATTCTCCGGCATCACCGCCAAGTCTTCTTAACTCATCTGCCTGATCGCCAAAAATCTCACTAACAAAAGCACCTGCGCCTACAGCACTGGAATATGCCTTTGTTACTGTTATTATATCTTTAATTTCATAAGGAGGAAGTCCTGCACCCACAGCGCCATAACCTGCAAGCGTTGAAGATGAGGTGGTGAAAGGATAGATACCAAAATCAGGGTCTTTCAGTGATCCGAGCTGACCTTCCAGAAGAATTGTTTTATTTTGTGCCAGTGCATCATGCAGGAAAGTTACAGTGTCTGCAACGTAGGGCTTTATCATTTCACGCCACTCTATCAGCTGATCATATATTTCATCTACCGAAAGTGCAGGTTTTTTATACAAATGCTCCATAAGAACATTTTTGGTTACGAGCACACTTTCGATTTTCTCTTTGAGATATTGGTCATCGTATAATTCACTGACCTGAAAACCGATTTTGGCATATTTATCTGAATAAAAAGGAGCGATTCCTGACTTGGTAGAACCAAACTGGCGATCGCTTAATCTTTCTTCTTCGAACTGATCGAACATAATATGATAAGGCATTACAATCTGTGCACGGTCTGATATCATCAGTCTTGGTGCGGGCACACCACTTTCTGTGACATGCTTCAATTCCTTCATCAGTGCCGGTATATTTAATGCAACACCGTTACCGATAATATTAACTGCCTTTTCGCTAAAAGAACCTGAAGGCAAAAGATGAAGAGCAAATTTGCCATAATGGTTGATGATGGTATGTCCGGCGTTTGCGCCACCTTGGAATCTGATTACTACATCTGCTTGTGCAGCCAGCATATCAGTTACCTTTCCCTTACCTTCATCGCCCCAGTTAGCACCTACAATAGCTCTGATCATTTTAAATCCTCCTTCGGAATCTGAAAGAATCAAGGCTGAACACCCCGATCATTCTGTTGTTAAAAAGAGAAAAGACGTCCCTGTAAAGAGCACGGGACGCCTCTCCCCAAATATTATATAACGCTGATATTTGCACTGTCAAACCAAATTTGCAAGTTCAGACTTTCTAAATTTCATGCATTTTATTGATAAATTGATGTAATACGCGCAATAGCCTCTGCTGTTTTTTCTGCAGAACCAAAAGCAGTAAGACGGAAGTAACCTTCTCCGCAAGGGCCAAAACCACTTCCAGGAGTTCCGACTACTCCTGCTTTTTCCAGCAGAAAATCAAAGAAATCCCATGAGCTCATGTTGTCCGGTGTCTTTAACCAGATATAAGGGGCATTAACACCGCCGTATAATTCCCAGCCCAGTTTATCCAGTCCTTGCATAATAGTTGCTGCATTCTTCTGATAATAAGCAATAGTTTCTTTGATTTCCTTTTGCCCTGCAACACTGAATACAGCCTCACCTGCTCTTTGTGTCAGATAAGATGCACCATTGAATTTGGTCGACTGCCGGCGTGACCAAAGTGAATTAATAGATGTTCCGTCTATTTTCAGTTCTTTAGGAATTACAGTATAACCTAATCTTATCCCTGTAAAACCGGCCAGCTTTGAAAAACTGCAAAATTCAATTGCACATTCCCTGGCACCTTCTATTTCAAAAATACTATGTGGCAGATCTTCGGTTATAAAAGCTTCATAAGCTGCATCATAAAGAATTACAGAACCATTGCTGCGAGCATAATCGACCCATTGTTTTAGCTGCGCTGCATCTATTACCGATCCGGTAGGATTATTCGGAAAACAAAGGTAAATCAGATCTGGTACCGGCTGATCTGCCGCCGGAATCTGTGGCACAAAATTGTTGTCGCTTGTACACTTAAGATATGTCAGGCGATTCCAATAACCGTCCGGCATATAATCGCCTGCTCGTCCTGCCATCGCATTTGTATCCACATACACAGGATATACAGGATCACATACCGCAACCGTACTGTCAGCAGCAAATATATCACCTATATTCCCTGTATCACTTTTGGCTCCGTCACCAACAAAAATCTCATCGGTTTGAATATTCACGCCTCTAGGCGCATAATGAACCTCAGCTATTTTTGCTCTTAGAAATTCATAGCCCGCTTCCGGTCCATAACCGTGAAAAGTCTCGCTTTTACTCTCGTCTTCAACAGCTTTGTGTAAAGCTTGGACGACGCTTGGGGCTAAAGGTTTGGTTACATCCCCTATACCCAGCTTGATAATTTCCTTTTCAGGATTATTCTCTATATAAAGGTTAACTCTTTTTGCAATTTCAGAAAAAAGATAGCTGCCTGGCAATTTAAGATAATTTTCGTTGATTTTTAACATTTTAAACCTCCGCTTCATAGCAGCCTTCAAAAGCAAAAGCTGCTGGACCTGTCATAATTACGTGATTTGTTGTCTCATTCCATTCAATATGCAATTTGCCGCCATTTAAATGCACAGTCGCCGACCGGTCACTTTTACCGGCTAGAACAGCGGCTACAAGACTTGCACAAGAACCGGTACCACAGGCCATTGTCTCACCTGATCCTCTTTCCCATACTCTCATTCGCATATTTTTTTCGTCAATGATTCTAACAAACTCTGTGTTTATTCTATCTGGAAACAGGCTATGATTCTCAAAATATGATCCGATAGAATCCAGCTTGAGTGTTTCGACGTCTTCCACAAAGGTTACTACATGCGGATTACCCATGGATACTGCTGTGAGATTCCAAGTTTTTCCATTAACATCTACAGGCTGGTCTATCATATTCACATCAGGCCAGTTTACAGGAATCTGCTCAGAAATAAGAATAGGTTCTCCCATATCTACCGACACCTGATCAACAACTGTTTTATGAGTATTTTTATTTTGAGCCATCTCACTGTCTGAATCTTTAGAAACAAAATTACTGCAAGTAGTCTGATCATTTGCACTTAACAAAACAGTCTCTATCTTCAAATTCACAGTTTTTATCCCCGAAAGAGTTTCTATTTGCATAACGGTTTTATCGCAAAGGCCTCTTTCATAAGCATATTTCGCTACACATCTTATAGCATTACCGCACATTTTCCCTCTTGATCCATCACTGTTATACATATCCATCATAACATCTGCCTTATCGGAAGGACGAATCAAAACTAAACCGTCAGAACCAACGCCAAAATGCCTGTCACTTATCTGCTGAGCAATTACAGCAACGGTTTCAGTGTCATGACACCATTGGGGCTCGGATTTGGTTTTACCTTGAGGAATTGTGCACACATAGACATAGTCATTGCCTATACCATGCATTTTGCTGAAATTTATTTTGATTTTATTTTTTTGAATATCTTCTGGCATAGTTTGGCCTCCTTGCCATTTTTCTATTCTTAAGTTTAAAAAGTTGTTTGCTAATGTAATTGTAAGCAAACTAGTTACCAAGAATCTGCCTTGCAAGCTCAACCAGACGGACACCACTTTCCATGCTCTTTTTTTGCAAAAACCTGTGGGCTTGAGCTTCAGACATCTGTCGGCGATTCATCAAGACATATTTTGCCTGTTCGATTATTTTCTGTTCTTCCTGACTACGCTGATGAGAAGTCATCTTGTCAGATTCAGATTTTTTGCGCTCACTTGATCCTGAAATAGAGTCAGGATCAAGAACTGCTGTATATTTAATCTGGCGTGTATCCAACAGCTGTTTAACGCTATCAGCCAAAGAAGATGTCTTGAATGGCTGCGCTAGAGTGAAAAGGCCGGGGCTGCTCAGCATACCATGCTGATGTGATGTAACCACAACAAGCATATCGTAATCATCTGGTAAAAGCTCCATCAAAGCCTGGGCAGTTAAATCCGGTAATTTCCAGGGACAAAGCACAACGCCCCCTCCTGGAAGTCTATTGGCATTTTGTAAAACCTGAGCAGCTGTAGTACATATAGCAGAAGTAGTCAGTCCACAGCTTTGGAGCAGAGTTTTGACCTTATGCGCCAATGTCTGATCTGGAAAAGCTATTATGAGTTGACGCATCTATATCCCCCCTTTGGCTCCTTGGAAAACTCAGTAATAATTACTTCTCACATGATTAGAACAAATGCAAATAATGATCAAGTTCCCATTGGCTTACGGATATTCTATAATCATCCCATTCTTTGCGTTTGGCAGTCACGTATCTATCCATGACATGCTCTCCCAGAACTTCATGTACCAGCTTATTTTCTATCATAGCATTTATTGCTTCAGACAGGTTAGATGGAAGCTGCTTTATACTACAATCTTTTCTTTCCTGCTCTGTCATCTGATAGATATTCTGATCAACAGAATCACAAGGCATCAGGCCTCTCTTGATACCATCAAGGCCTGCGGCAAGGCATAATGCCAATTCAAGATAAGGATTACATGACGGATCCGGACTTCTTAACTCAATTCTGGTACCATTGCCTCTGGCAGCAGGTATTCTGATCAGAGGACTGCGGTTCTGAGCCGACCATGCGATATAGCAAGGGGCTTCATAACCTGGAACCAATCTCTTATAAGAATTGATCAAAGGATTTGTGACTGCACAAATACCGCTGACATGTTCGATCAGGCCGGCAATAAAATGTTTTGCGGTAACTGAAAGTCCATCTTCAGAAGCAGGATCGTAAAATACATTCTCACCATTTTTTGATAAAGACATATTCGTATGCATTCCTGAACCATTAATACCGTAAACAGGTTTAGGCATAAAGGTTGCATGCATGCCATATCTTTTTGATATCGCTTTTACAGCTAATTTAAAAGTCATAATATTATCGGCAGTTTTCAAAGCCTCATCAAATCTAAAATCAATTTCATGCTGACCAGGTGCTACCTCATGGTGTGATGCTTCAATTTCAAAACCCATATCCTCAAGCGCAAAAACAATTTCTCTACGTACATCTTCACCTTGACCGATGGGCTCCATATCAAAATACCCACCCTGATCATGGGAAACATTGGTCGCTTTTCCTATTTCATCTTGATGGAATAGGAAAAATTCACATTCAGGACCAACCTGAAAATCAAAGCCCATGTCATTAGCTTCTGCAATAGTTTTTTTCAATATATATCTTGGATCACCGGCAAAAGGTTTACCTTCAGGTGTATAAACATCGCAGATTAATCTGGCAACCTTACCTTGCTGTGGCCTCCATGGAAAAACCACAAAAGTATCAAGATCCGGTCTTAGGTACATATCTGATTCTTCTATTCTGGCAAATCCCTCTATGGACGATCCGTCAAACATGCACTCATTGTCCAGTGCTTTTGTTAACTGTCCTGGTGTTATGGCAACATTTTTCAAAATGCCAAAGATGTCTGTAAACTGCAGTCTGATAAATCTTACATCCTGCTTTTCAACCATTTCAATGATGTCTTCTCGTGAATAGTTTCGCATTTTATATCCCTCCCTTAGGATTTTTCAAAACAAGTAAAGGCGCCCACAATCAAGGTAAATGTGGAACGCCTTTGCTCACGTCATCTGCTATTCATTTTAAGGTTGTTTGGACTAGGATGTCAACCCTTAGCTGCAAGTTTGTATATATCTTCTTGCATTTTCCGCTAATTCGTCGTCAATTTTAGGCATATTTTGCAAGCTCTGCCCATATTTATGCAAGGCCAGCTCAATCAGTCTATCCGCCATGGCAGGATTTTTTGGCAAAAAACTACCATGTGCATAGGTGCCAAAAGTGTTTTTATAAATAACACCCTCGGTTTTATCTACACCATTATTACCGCCACCGCTAAGGACACTTGCCAAAGGCTGGACATTTTCGCCCAGCCAGGTACGCCCTGCATGATTTTCAAAACCAATCAGAACAGGATCCAGACCAAGATCAGCCAAATAGCTGCTTTGAGCCACCAGATTTCCTATAATTCTGCCGTTTTCACTTTTAGTATAAAAATCTATTATGCCAAGGCCTTGTACTCTGCTGCCATCTTGTTCTTCGTAATAATGTCCCATCAACTGATAGCCTCCGCAGATACAAAGGAAAACCATTCCGGCTTCCACTGCTGCACGTATCTCGGAGCCTTTATGCTCAAACAAATCATCAAATAGCAGATTCTGCTCATGATCCTGTCCTCCGCCCATAAAGACAATATCATATTCAGAGTGATCAAATTGCTGCCCAATGCTCACGGGGTGAATTGAAACATCAATACCTCTCCACTCACACCTTTTTTTCAAAGTAATCAGATTGCCTCTGTCACCATATAAATTTAATAAATCAGGGTATAAATGACAAATATTCAGATGCATTATTAACTCCTCGGTCTAGCGCCAGAATTCTTTCAGTCCATAGCGTTTTGCAAGTTCAGCTCTTAAATCCAGCATAGCCGTGTAATTAGGCAAAATGTACAAGCATTTACCGTCAGGACATTTAGCAAGACTTTGATCAAAAAGATTCATTGCATTCTCATTTACCATTAAGTCCTCTTTATGCTTACCGGCGTAAAAAAGACGAAGAGCCATATCGGCACGCCTTATACCGGAAACTGCAATTTCGCCCTCAGGCATGCGCCCTTCAAAGTTCACATCCCAGATCCAGGAAACATCTCTGCCATCAGGATCATTGGCATTCAGAAGCACCATAAAAGATCCGGCATCTCCTGCAGTCTTTACATAATCAAGGGCTCTGTCCATACCTACAGGATTTTTTACCAAAATAAGGCAGACATCTTTATTGTCAACTGCAAAACGTTCCATTCTGCCAAAAGCAGCTCCCGATTTGGGTAAAGCTTTTGCCAGTTCTGTCAAATCTATACCCGATACCATTGCAGCCAGAATTGCTCCTGTGGCATTGTATGCATTATGAATTCCTGGAATAGAGAGCTTTGTTTTTAAATCTACAGTATTTGTATCATTGATCCAGCTTAATTTCAAAAGCTGTGATTGAGGGCCTGAATCAGGATCATTTAACACTTCAAATGATAATTCAGGCTCCGGTCTGGTAAAACCACAACCCGCACAACTAAAAATCCCTAAATGCCCATATGCCATCGCGGAGTATTCATATCTGGTACCGCAAAAGGTGCAAAAGCCAGATTCAAGAACACCCTCCGGTGTTTCATTGTGCATGGCAAGCTTATTCATTCCAAAAAACCGGCAGCGGTCTTCCCTGCCTTTGGATAAGGAAGCACACAAAGAATCGTCTGCACACAGCACGATCTGAGCAGCGGTCTGATCGAGTCCTCTTGCAATCAGATCTCTGGTGTATTGAAGTTCTCCGTAGCGATCCAGCTGATCACGGAAAAAGTTGGTCACAAGACATACTGCCGGATTAAGCTGCCCAGCCAGTTTGGCAAAAAATGCCTCATCAATTTCAAAAACAAGAGCAACCGGCATTTCGGTTTTGACCTTTAAGGTTTTAAGATTATCAATCAGAGTAGTTGTAAGTCCTGAATCAAGATTCGCTCCCGAAGGGTTAGTTATTATGCGGTATCCCTGTTCTGCCAGCAAAGTACATAAAACCCTTACTGTAGTTGTTTTACCATTTGTGCCCGTCACGAGATACACCTGACGGTTGGCTGTAAGGTAGGATAATAGTTCAGGCTGTATTTTTAAGGCCGCTTTACCTGGCAAAGCGGTTCCTGCCCTGCCAAAAACACGCAGCCCCAGTTTAAGTATTCTGGCAAGAGCTATTGCGCAATATGATTTTAATTTTTGCGCAAAAACTATATTCGATTTAAAAAGACTTCCTTTATCAGCCATGATGATCTTCCATCATCTGCATAAATTCATCAAACAGATAATCAGAATCGAGTGGACCTGGAGCGCCCTCCGGATGATATTGAACAGTGCAAATCGGTTTGCCTATATACTTAAGACCTTCAACCGAATTGTCATTCAAATGTCTGTGGCTGATCCGTGCGACAGACTGGTCTATAGTGTCATCAATAACAACATACCCGTGGTTTTGAGATGTTATATATACTCTGCCGCTATCAAGATCCTGTACCGGATGATTGATCCCTCTATGTCCATATTTAAGTTTAGTTGTTTTAGCACCTGTTGCCAGTGCCATCAACTGATGTCCCAGGCAAATGGCAAAAACAGGAACATCTGCATTATATAGTTTTTGCAGACCAGGAATTATTTCTGCACAATCCATAGGATCGCCAGGACCATTCGACAACATAATGCCATCCGGCTTAGCTGACAGAATTGTATCAACCGAAGTATTCCAAGGATATACCGTTACTTCACAACCTCTTTTAGTAAGATTCCAGACAATATTCTGTTTTAGTCCAAAATCCAGCATCGCTACTTTATACTTTTTAGGTATGGTTTCGTCTATTTCATATCCCAGAGCAGTCATAGCCTGAGAAGGAAGTTTGCGTTCAATTTCTTCGTTTATATCTTCGTTTCTATATACTCTGCCTATGGCTCCGGCAGGAAAAACCGCCGCCGTTTTACGACTGACTTTAGCAACAGGATGAATGTTTTTCCATGATTTTATTCTTGAAATACAATCTTCAAGATTATAATCAGCTCCGGCTGTTATCATACCACTCATGGTTCCTTTTTCACGTAATCTTAAAGTCAGTTCACGTGTATCCACACCCTTAATACCGGGGATATCATTTTTTGTAAGGTAATTATCGAGATCCTCAGCTTGTCTGGGATCATGAATGAGATGTGTAAGATCCCGTACAATCAAAGCCTCAGCCCATGGCCGGTCGGCTTCACCATGTTCTACAAAAACTCCGTAGTTACCGATAACAGGCGATGACATTGTGATGGCCTGTCCTGCATAGGATGCATCCGTAAGCAGTTCAAGATAGCCGGTCAGGCCAGTGTTAAAAACAATTTCACAAATAGCTTCTCTTTTGGCACCAAAGTGCTCACCAGCAAAAACTGTACCGTCTTCTAGAATCAAGTATGATTTCATAAGCGTTTTCCTCCGAAATATGTAAAAAAAACAATCCTTGCCCAAACAGAGCAAGGATCGTAGACATGATCAAACTTATTCAGGCGCCCTATTTTACCATATGAAGGAACAGACCTGCAATCCTTCACATTTAATATTCTATACCTTCACGTGGAGGGAACCCTTTTTCATAAGGATGACGCAGACATTTAATCTCTGAAATGTAGTCTGCCTGAGAAGAAATATCGAAAGGTGGATTCCTCCCAGTAAGGACTATCTCCAGATTATCCGGCCTGTTTTTTATAAAATCCAGCAAGTCTTCCTGAGACAATAACCCGGCTGAAATAGCTCCCATAGCTTCATCAAGAACTAAAAGATCAAGTTCACCAGACGCCGCAGAAGCAATTGCCTGTTTTAAGTATTCCTGATGCAGCTTCAAAGTAGCAGCCTTTTCTTCCTGATCCATCTGATTAGAGAATTTTGCAGTAATCTGGCCTGCAATCACTTCAACTCCCTTTATCTGTCTAAGAGTCGTAATCTCACCTGATAAACCGCTTTTAAGAAATTGTACAAGCAAAGCTTTCTTCCCATGCCCTGCAGCTCTGACAATCAGACCGATAGCAGCGGTTGTCTTACCTTTGCCATCTCCGCAGTAAATATGCACCAGACCTGTTTTGCCATCAGTCTTTGTCATCTTAATCCACCTCGCATTTTTCTGCTAACCAAAAGTTTAATTCATAATAAAATGCATCAAGCACAAAATTACAAGCGAAGTTTGCGCAAATCGTCTTTCATACGCTCAATATCTGTAATCCAGTCCTCTATATCATGTTCATGTTCAAGTTCGTCATTGAGGATAGTTATCGCCATCTGATAAGTTGCGTAGTCTTTACCTTCAGCAAAGGCAGCAAGTTTTTGATAGCGCTCAATTGCACATCTCTCACCTTTAAGATTTTGTTCTAAAATCGCTTCAATATAAGGATCTGTTGGTTCTTCATAATCGCATTTGGCGAATTTTTTCCACTGATCAGGGTTGAGCAGCGGTGTCCCGCCAAGCTGAATAATACGATTAGCTACAAGCTCAGCATGTCCTAATTCTTGTGTTGCATGAAGCAAAAGTTCCGGCTCAACTTCACTACGCATTGGCCCTTCCATGACACGGGCACCAACCCAATACTGATAATAAGCAAGCCATTCCTCTGCAAGAGCCTCATTAAGCTGCTGTATCATTTCCTGTACGTCCAGATGTGCAATATCAATTGCTCTTTTTCCCATTTTTTGATACCTCCTGCGTTTTGTTTCCGGCTTTTACTATTTTTTCCGGCTAAAAACATTATATCACAATATCTTTTGTATCTCTTTTGACTAACACTTACTCAGATAAGCCTTCATTATCTTTTTTTGCTACAGATGGTTCAGGCCAGTTGCCTCTGACAAATTCGCCAATTTTAACTACAGCCTGATGCGCTTCTGGTACTATTTCATCCATCGTCTGCCAGACATGCCACATTCCTTCATATATTTCGATAATTACTTTGTTTTCGGACTGTTTTTCAGCCAGATCGGCAGTTTTAATAATCTCTCCCAGCAGAACTTCTTCTGCCGCTACTTGCATCAGCAAAGGAGGGAAATTAGAAAAATTACCATAAAGAGGTGAAATATAGGGGTTGGTCCGGTCATTATTTTGAGCATAAAGGTTTGCTGCCAGCTGCAAGAATTCAGGATCAAGCAGAATATCACGCTCACGGTTTGCACGCAACATAATATTGGTCATTGCAAGATCACACCATGGCGACAGGGCAACAACGGAAGAAGGAAGTGGTATCCCCTGATCTTTAAGTGCCAGGGTTAATGCCAGACTAAGACCGCCTCCGGCTGATTCACCTACTATAGATATGCATTCAGCAGCAAAACCATCGTCAAGCAGCTGCTTATAAGCAGCAATAGCATCGTCTAAAGCTGCCGGCCAGGGATGTTCAGGCGCCAGTCGGTATTCCAGTCCAACCAGAAGGCAGGAAGCTGCGACGGCAAGAGATGCAGCTCCATTTCTTGAATATAAAACTGAGCCGCCGATATATCCACCGCCATGCAAATAAAGAATAACTTTATCCTGAGAAAAAAAGTCCTGGCTGATCCAGGTTGCCGGTACTCCGCCGAGTTCGGTCTCAGTTATATTATATTTACCAAGAACAATTGCGCCTACAGGAATTGAAAGCCCCTGTCTATAAGCCTTCACCTTGTCTTCGTTTGTTTTTGCCTCTTTTATTTCTCTGTTGACACGCTCCATTTTATTTTTTACCAGTCCTCGGAGCATGGTTGAAGATATACTCGCCATATTTATGAACACCCCGTGGTTGTACCACAATCAAGACATACCTTGCAGGTTCCGTTCTTTACCATTCTTGAGCTTGAGCAGGTCGGACATGTTGATCCATCATAAAGTTTCTCGCCATTTGCAGCCGCCTCCACTGCATCTTCATGGATAAATTCCTCCAGCCCTATCTGACTATCCATGGGAGCCTGCATCTTTGTTGTGCGGCTTTTTACTTCAGGATACCTGGTAATGCCGTCTATACTGGGCTCCTGCTGTGCTCCCGTTGCATATTCTCTCTCGCTTAAAGCCGGGAAGGCAAGAAGCGGCAGTTGTTCGTCTTCATCATCTACATCATCAATTATATCACCAGCAGCTGGTTTATCACCAGAACTTCCGGAATCTGAACGATATTCAATATCTATTATATCGGCTGCAGGAGCACCCATCGCACTTAACTCGTCTACAGGGTTTGATTCAGGAATTTCCGGTTTAACCTGACAACGCGAATAGTCACCGATCTCTATATCAATAACTTTACTTATCAAGTCAGATATAGACGTGCAATATTTGATATATGGATGTCTCGTAACAAATCCGTATGGCTCATATTTCTGTCCCCGAAGCATTTTGGAAATATTCTGAGGAGGTATTTTGTATTGCAGCATAACAGATATTGTTTTTGATAATGAATTCAAAAGCCCCATTATCAAAGTGCCCTCACGGTCAGTCGTAATATAAATTTCGGATATTTCTCCCGTACTGCTTCTGTTTACAGTAGTATAAATTTTTACATCCTCAATCTGAGCAGGATGGGTGCGTCCCGTTCTTATACCAATGGGTTTATCCCTCCGGGAAGACACAGGACTGTTCTTTTGTTTTTCCTGAAGCTCCAGTTTGCTTTGCATCAGCTTTGCTTTTTCCAGCAACTGCTCATACTGAAGTTCTTCAAGCGGCAATTTGCCATGATCTTTGTTGAGATAAATGTTAAGAGGTTGTGTGAATTTTGAACCATCCCTGTACAATGTTATCCCTTTTACACCCAGGCGCCAGGCATTTATATGGACTTCCTTGAAATCATCTACCGTAGCTTCCCCGGGCAGGTTGACTGTTTTAGAAATAGCTCCTGAAAGCAGCGGGGTTAAGGCTGCAACCATCAATACATGTCCTTGAAAATGGATATACCTTTTACCCTGTCCACATTGATTCGCAGTGTCAAAAACAGGCAAATGCTCTTTTTTTAACCAAGGTGCATCTTCAATTTGTCCGTCGACAAGCTGACCATCTTTTTCCCTCATTATATGAGAAATAATATCTTCTATCTGATTACTATCGTAGCCAAGTTTTTTAAGTGCAGAATTTATTACCGGATTTGCCAGTTTCATGAATCCGCCACCAGACAGCTTTTTATAGACAACATGTGAAAAGAATGGCTCAATACTGGTAGCAGCACAATCCATAGCAAAAGAAATCGTCCCGGTTGGAGCCATAACACTGACCTGCGCATTACGATATCCGTGGAGATCTCCCTTATCAATAGCCTCCCCCCAGACTTTTACCAGTGATTCAGAGAGAGTATTCTGTCCTATTGATTTCAAAATATCATGATCAACCTTTAATGGTTCATAGCTTAATTCCTCAAAATCATCAAAACGGGCTCCTGCAACTCTGGCATGATTTCGTAAAACTTTTAACATATATTGCTTGTTTATTTCAAAACAGGCAAAAGCACCGGTTATTTCTGCTATCAGGGCAGAAATATAATAACTTTGGCCTGTCAATATACCGACAAGTGCTGCCGAGAAAGCTCTGGCTTGTTCAGAATCATATGGCAAACCACTTGCCATAAGCAAAGAAGCCAGGTTTGCCATTCCAAGTCCGGTACTTCTGAAAAGCCATGTTTTACGGGCAATATCAGCAGTAGGAAATTGTCCCCAGTGAATTGAAGACTCGAGAACAAGCTGGCATAAGCTAATCATATGCAGGTAGCCTTCAATATCAAAGCCTCCCGTACTTTCGTCAAGAAATTTCAGAACATTTATTGAAGCCAGATTGCAGCTGGTATCATCCAGAAAAGCATATTCACCACAGGGATTGGTAGAATTAAGCCTGTTATGACGAGCACCTATTTCTCCATCTTCACCTGCCGGACATGTATGCCAGGCATTAAAAGTATCTGTAAACTGCGGCGCAGGGTCTGCACAACGCCAGGCTGATTCATTAAACTTCTGCCATATATCGGCAACCTTGACTTCACGGTCCACACGGTTGTCAACTCTGCCCTTAAGATGATATGTACTATCAGGATCTTTATCAAGATCTACCACTTTTTGCATGAATTCATCAGTCAGTCTGATTGAATTATTACTATTTTGCCCCGATACGGTCTGATACGCTTCACCGTCCATATCGGCATCATAACCCATTTTGGCCAAAGCTCTGACTTTATCCTCTTCGGTTGCTTTCCAAAGTATAAAATCTTCTATTTCAGGATGATCAACATCAAGGCAAACCATTTTTGCCGCTCTTCTTGTTGTTCCACCTGACTTGATAGCGCCTGCATTGCGGTCAAGACCTTTGAGAAAACTCATTAACCCGGAAGACGCACCTCCTCCGGACAATCTTTCACCCTCAGCCCGTATACTTGAAAAATTAGTCCCCGTACCTGAGCCTCCCTTAAACAGTTTCGTTTCTGTCACATATTCTTCTGAAATAGAATGAGGACCTAGAAGCTTGTCTTCAATGGAAATTATGAAACAAGCTGATGCCTGAGTTCTTGAATAATCATCATCAGACATCTTTACAGTTTTGCTTTTTTCATCATAATAATATAGCTCACTGCGGCCGCCCGTAATGCCATAGCTCAGCTTTAAACCGGTATTAAACCATTGCGGCGAATTAGGAGCGAACATCTGACTTAAAAAACAAAATACCAATTCGTCATAAACTATGCTTTTCTGATTATCATTTTGCAAAATACCTTCATCGGTTAATGATTCCACCCAGAAATTGACCATACGATGAGCAACCTGGCGCATACTGGTTTCAAAACCTTCCGGGCTGCCTACACCTGCTTTGCGAAAATATTTTGAAGCTATTATATCGCAGGCAGTCTGTGAATAATGTTCAGGAAACTCAAGATCCTTCATATCAACCAGTGTTTTGCCGCTTTTATGGTCTATAAGTAAAACATCTCTTTTATTCCATTTGAATAAATCATATACCGACAATTCGGACTGATTCTCTAAGCCATTAGTATAGTAACGCTTTATAATGTTATGTAATTCCGCCATGACCTATCCCCCGTTAATTCTAAAGTCTGTATCCGATATACACCAGATGTTTATAAGTTTAGTCAAACAATATATTGTGCCAACACAATTTATCGTACACTAGATATTGTATTTCTTTGCATATACTATTGCAAGCATCTTTTATATTTAACTTTTTTGTCCATTCAAGGAAGACTAAAAGTTTTACAAATTTTATACCACTTGTTTTTGCAAGTTTGTGCATTATAAATTTCATTTTTTGTTCTATCCCGCTTGATAAACCTCTTCACGGATGATATAATGCATGCACGAACCACACATGAGTCAGTTGATCCGAAGTAGTCGGACGATGATTCCTGTAACCAATCAACAAGGCTCCTATTGATATTAGCGTGCTTCAAGGGCGAATGACGCAGCCTTTGGATTGTGCGCTTTTTTCTTATTCTTACACAATGGCGTGGCAGGAACTATCGATCTCTATGATATGCAGGATTGATTGTTCCTTATTTCATTTATAGGAGGTTTTTATGCAAGAAAGAAAAAACGGACTTCCACCAAGGCAAGGTCTTTATGATCCAGCCAATGAACATGATGCCTGTGGTATTGGCTTTGTTGTCAATATCAAAGGAAATCGTTCTCATGAAATTGTTAATCATGGGCTAAAAATACTTGCCAACCTGGCGCATAGAGGCGGCGCAGGCAGTGAAGACAACACAGGCGACGGTGCAGGTATATTGCTGCAACTTCCGGATGGATTTTTCCGTCGTGTTTGCCCGGAAAACAATATTAGTCTTCCACCGGCAGGCGAATATGGCGTAGGCATGGTTTTCTTGCCAAGGCAGGAAGCAATGAGAGCCTACTGCGAAAAAAGAATCGAAGAAATTGTCCGACAGGAAGACCAGGAAATTCTTGGTTGGAGAACGCTCCCTGTAAATGACAATTCTCTTGGCAGTGTAGCTAAACAAAATCAACCTTTCATTCGTCAGCTTTTTATCGGCAAAAAAACAATGAATCAGGCTGAGTTAGAAGATGAGAGTTTTTTCGAACGCAAACTGTATGTAATCCGTAAACGCTGCGAAAAACTTATTGAGGGTGTACCGGAAAACAGTTCAGATTATTTTTATTTTGCCAGCTTATCGAGCAGAACCATAGTTTTCAAAGGAATGCTTACAGCTGATCAGGTGGACGCTTATTATGTTGATCTCACCTGTCTTGATTTTGATTCGGCACTGGCACTTGTTCATTCAAGATACAGTACGAATACATTCCCTAGCTGGGAGCGTGCACACCCATATAGATATCTCATACATAATGGTGAAATAAATACTTTGCGTGGCAATGTCAACTGGATGAATGCAAGACAATCAAATCTGAAAACTGGGCTTTTCGGCGATGACGTGCAGAAAATCTTCCCTGTTATCCATCCACAAGGCAGTGATTCTGCTATGTTTGACAATGCCCTTGAATTTCTAACCCTTTCCGGACGCAAACTGGCACATGCAGCCATGATGATGGTACCGGAACCATGGAGCAAACATGAGCAGATGAGCGAAGAACGCAAAGCCTTTTATGAATATCACAGCATGTTGATGGAACCATGGGATGGTCCTGCAGCAATGGCTTTAACTGATGGTATTCAGGTTGCTGCTCTGCTTGACAGAAACGGACTTCGTCCTTCCCGCTACTATCTAACTGATGATGACATGATTATTCTGGCTTCCGAGGCAGGAGTCCTTGATATCCCTGCAGAAAAAATCGTGCGTAAAGACAGACTGAAACCAGGAAGAATGCTTTTGATCGATACTGCAGCCGGCAGAATAGTTTCTGACGAAGAACTCAAAGAAACATTCGCTGCTGAGAAGCCATATAAAAAATGGCTGGAGAAGTACAGACTGCAACTGGAGAAACTTCCTGAATCAGCAGATGGTCAAAAACCTAAAGCACATATTGATGATTTATCTTTGGAAAACAAAGAAAAAGTTTTCGGATATACAAATGAGGATCTGGAGTCAGTTATTCTGCCAATGGCTCAGAAAGGAATCGAAGCACTCGGTTCAATGGGTCAGGATACTCCACTTGCTGTTTTGTCAGAAAAAAATCAGCTTTTGTACAACTATTTCAAACAGCTGTTCGCACAGGTTACAAATCCTCCTATCGATGCGATAAGAGAAGAAATAATTACTGCAACCGAAACTTATCTAGGTTCAGACGGTAATCTGATCAATCCTAAAGAAACTGATTGCAGACAAATAAAACTTCCCCATCCGGTTCTGAATAATTTGAATCTGGAAAAAATAAGAAGCATTAAGAAGCAGGGATTCAAATCTGTTACATTGCCTATGCTCTATGCCGTTCGCGGCGGCGGTAAAGCTCTTGAGAAATCTATGGAAGAGCTTTTTGCTGCAGCTGATCTGGCAATAGCTGATGGTGCAAATATTATTATACTCTCTGATCGTGATGTCAGTTTATCCAGTGCTCCGATTCCGGCTTTGCTGGCAGTATCCGGTCTTCACCATCATTTAATCAGACAAAAGACAAGAACAAAAGTCAGTCTGATTGTTGAGTCAGGCGAACCTCGAGAAGTTCATCATTTTGCTTTGCTTTTAGGTTATGGAGCCTCAGCCGTGAACCCATACCTTGCTTATGAGGCACTTGAAGGCTTGATAAAAGACAAACTTTTACCTGATAAAAACATTGAAGAGGCAGCATATGCTTATGAAAAGGCAATTATAAAAGGTCTTGTTAAGGTAATTTCCAAGATGGGTATATCTACTGTTCAAAGTTATCAAGGCGCTCAAATTTTCGAAGCGATTGGTATAAGCCAGCATATTATCGAAAAATATTTTACCGCAACACCATCGAGGTTATCAGGAATTGATCTTGATGTAATTGCCAAAGAGGCAGAACAAAGACATGATGCTGCTTTTGATTTGAACCAAGTAGATGAGGGATTGCCAAGTGGCGGCGAATATCAGTGGCGGGCAGATGGTGAGTACCATCAGTTTAACCCTCTTACCGTACATAAACTGCAACAGGCTGTTAGAACAAATGATTATAAAACATTCAAGGAATATTCCACTTTGCTTAATGGCGAAACTCAAAGACAGTGTACACTGCGCGGGCTTCTGGAATTCGATGCAGTCAGACCATCTGTTCCTATTGACGAAGTGGAATCAGTTGACAGCATTGTAAAACGGTTCAAAACGGGAGCCATGTCCTATGGTTCAATCAGCAAGGAAGCTCATGAAGCTTTGGCAATTGCTATGAACCGGCTTGGAGGACGCAGCAATACCGGTGAAGGCGGCGAAGATCCTGACCGCTTTATAGATCTCGAAAATGGTGATTCAAGAAACAGTGCCATTAAACAGGTTGCTTCCGGTCGTTTTGGTGTAACCAGTCATTACCTTGTGAACGCCAAAGAAATACAGATAAAAATGGCTCAGGGAGCAAAACCAGGCGAAGGCGGACAATTACCTGGCGAGAAAGTATATCCATGGGTAGCACGTACCAGACATTCTACCCCGGGTGTTGGTCTGATTTCTCCTCCACCTCACCATGATATTTATTCTATCGAGGATTTGGCAGAGCTCATACATGATCTGAAAAACGCCAATAGCGGAGCAAGGATAAGTGTCAAACTTGTTTCTGAGGTCGGTGTTGGTACAATTGCTGCCGGTGTTGCTAAGGGTCGTGCTGATGTTGTTTTGATCAGCGGATATGACGGCGGAACCGGAGCATCACCAAGAACGAGCATCAGACATGCCGGACTTCCCTGGGAACTTGGTCTTGCAGAAACACATCAGACTTTGCTTCTCAATGATCTAAGAAGCAGAATTGTCGTTGAAACCGACGGCAAGCTTCTTACAGGCCGCGATGTTGTAATTGCAACACTCCTTGGAGCAGAAGAATTCGGTTTTGCAACCGGCCCGCTGGTAGCTTTGGGTTGCGTAATGATGAGAGTTTGTAATCTTGATACATGTCCGGTAGGTGTCGCTACACAAAACCCCGAGCTGCGCAAACGTTTTGCGGGAAAACCCGAGCATGTAGTCAACTTTATGCGTTTCATTGCTCAGGAAATGCGCGAACTGATGGCTGAGCTTGGTTATAGAACCATAAATGAAATGGTTGGGCAAACAGAATGTCTCAAACCTGAACTGGCTATAAGACATTGGAAGAGCAAAGGTCTTGATCTGTCCAGTCTGCTTTACAAACCTGCTGTCAGCGATAATGTAGGCAAATTCTGTCAGATGAATCAGGATCATGGACTCGAGAAATCTCTTGATCAGAGAGTTCTACTGCCGGTAAGCAAGCCGGCTCTGGCAAACGGTCAGACAGTCAGGGCTATTTTACCTATCAGTAATACCGACAGGGTTGCCGGCACTCAGCTGGGTAGTGAAATAACCAGGCTGCACGGCGCTGAAGGTTTATCTGAAGATACACTTGATATCACTTTCCGCGGCTCAGCCGGTCAAAGTTTTGGTGCATTTATCCCCTCAGGCTTGACGCTTAGATTGCTTGGAGATGCTAACGATTATATCGGAAAAGGACTTTCAGGAGGGAAAATAATTGTCAAGCCAGACCCTTCTGCCAAGCTTATACCTCAGGAGAATATAATCATAGGAAATGTTGCCTTCTATGGTGCAACAAGTGGTGAAGCATATATTCAGGGAATGGCAGGCGAAAGATTCTGTGTCAGAAACAGCGGAGCTACTGCGGTTGTTGAAGGCATTGGCGATCATGGTTGTGAGTATATGACAGGCGGCAAAGTTGCTGTTCTCGGTTCTGTAGGCCGCAATTTTGCAGCAGGAATGTCTGGCGGTGTAGCTTATATTTGGGATCGCGAAGGAACATTTAAGCAAAATTGCAATATGGAAATGGTGAAAATAACAGCCATCGAAAAAGATGATGACATTTCAGACCTAAGAGATATGATCAGCAAACATGTAGCTATGACCAAAAGTGAATATGCTGCCGGAATTCTTGAAGAATTTGACAAAGTGGTTGAAGAATTCGTAAAAGTAATGCCTCTTGATTATGAAAAAATGCTGCTGGCAATTGAAAAAGCCCGTGCAGAAGGACTCGAAGGTGAGCAGGCACTTCTTACAGCATTTGAAAGGAGATAAGAGTAATGGGACAAACAAACGGATTTATGGTCTATGAACGCGCATTACCACCGGATCGTCCACCATTGGAGCGTATTCAGGACTGGCAGGAATTCCATATGCTCTGGGACGAAGAACAACAAAGAAGGCAAGGCGCTCGTTGCATGAACTGCGGCATACCTTATTGTCATAGTGGGGTTCTTATTAATGGTGCTGCTTCAGGTTGTCCGATAAACAATCTGATACCTGAATGGAATGATTTGATATACAGAGGGTTATGGGAAAAAGCAATTCAAAGATTGCATAAAACCAATAATTTCCCTGAATTTACCGGCCGCGTATGTCCAGCACCATGTGAGGGAGCCTGTACTGTAGGCATAAATCAGCCACAAGTTACGATAAAGCAAAACGAATGCGCTATTATCGACAAAGCTTGGGAACAAGGTTGGATCAGTCCAAAACCGCCAAAATACAGAAGCGGCAAAAAAGTAGCGGTTGTCGGCTCAGGGCCAGCCGGTCTGGCATGCGCAGATCAGCTTAATAAAGCGGGTCATTTGGTAACTGTCTATGAAAGGGCAGATCGTCCAGGCGGACTTCTCATGTATGGAATTCCAAACATGAAACTTGATAAAGCTATTGTGGAGCGCCGTATTAATTTGATGAAGGACGAAGGCGTAGAATTTGTAACCGGTGTTGAAATAGGTAAAGATCTGCCTGCTGAAAAATTAAAAAAAGAAAATGACGCTGTAGTTTTATGTACAGGATCAACCAGACCTAGAGATCTGACAGCCGAAGGCAGACAGTTGAAGGGTATTCATTTTGCTATGAGCTTCCTAAAAGCAAGTACACAAAGCCTCCTTGACAACAGCGGCAGAGAAATCGATGCAGAAGGCAAAGATGTAATCGTCATAGGCGGTGGGGATACCGGAACCGACTGTGTAGGCTCAAGTATAAGACAAAAATGCAACAGCGTTCATCAGATAGAGATTATGCCCAAACCATCTGAGGAAAGACAAGTCAGCAACCCATGGCCGCAATGGCCGTTTGTTCTGAAAACAGATTATGGTCAGCAAGAGGCTATTGCTCTATACGGTGAAGATCCCAGAATTTGGCAAACAACCGTAAAAGGTTTTGAAGGTGATGTCAACGGGAATGTCAAAGCTGTACATACTGTTGAAGTTAACTGGAAAAGAGATTCAAGCGGCAGAATGCAGCCGGTTGAAGTTCCCGGCAGTGAAAAGGTTCTCCCTGCGCAGCTTGTGCTTCTGGCAATGGGCTTCCTGGGGCCTGAAGATCTTATACCTCAGGAGCTTGATCTGAGCAGAGATGTCAGGTCAAATGTAAAAGCCGATACAGAAAGTTATCAAACAAATCAGCCTGGTGTATTTTGTGCCGGAGATATGAGACGCGGACAAAGCCTGGTAGTATGGGCAATTAATGAAGGCAGGCGTGCCGCCAGATCCTGCGATAAATATCTGACAGGTTCAACACAGTTGCCTGGCTAATAACAGTTTACTGTAATTTTTGACAAGAAATAATTATTGAGCCGAGGCAGTCTTACCTGCCAAAAGGACGATCCGTGCTTGCAAGCGGGATCGTCCTTTAGCATACAAGGAGGGGAGAGAATACTGCTTCAAGCTGCCTTGTTTTATGTCAGCAGTATTCTCTTTTATGCAGTTTATCGTTATTTAATTTATTGGTTTTTTCCGGTCGGCCGACCATACAACAAGTCTTTGCAAGCCAATAAAAGCCAACAGCAGAATACCTATGAAGATCTTGCCCCACCAAGAATCAAGCTGACCGTTAAATGTGATAAATGTGGGAATAAGAGACTGAAGCATGACGCCAAATAATGTTCCGAAGACATAACCCACACCACCGGTAAGCAAAGTTCCTCCAATAACAGCCGCAGCTATTACATCCAGCTCCATCCCCTGTAAATTCAGTGACCATCCCGACTTAGTGTAAAGAGCAAAAGCCAGTCCTGCCAGAGATGAACAAAGGCCATTAAATGTATAGACCATTATGATTGTCTTACCTACAGGCAAGCCCATAAGTTTGGCTGATGTTTCATTGCCGCCGATCGCATATATATTTCGGCCAAAACTAGTATATCTGCTCAAAAAGACACCAATAATTATCATGACAAAAAAGATTAGAACTGCCAGATTTACATATGCAGGCGGATCTGCAAATCTTATTTTCCATTTTGCCATTTCACCAAAAGCTTCATGCCTGATAGGGATTGAAGATCTGCTTATGATGGCACATAGTCCTCTTGCCATAAACATACCCGCCAAAGTTGTAATAAAGGGCGGCACTTTGAAAAAATGAATCATGGAACCCATCAAAAAACCAAAAAGGCAACCTACCAGTATGCCGACAGCGATACATAAATAAGGATGAAAACCAAGCTCCTCAGATCCATAGGAAATAATCATGGTCGTTAAAGCCGCCACGGCACCTACCGACAAATCAATTCCTCCGGAAATAAGAACAAGTGTCATTCCTACTGCTGAAATTCCCAGATGTGCATTATCGACAAAAAGATTGAAGAATGTCCTCCAGGTTGAAAAGCCTTTATCACCGTAAACAATTGATCCTATTGCAAAAGCAATAATAAACAAGGAAATTGTCGCATATACTGTCATATACTTCGGATTAAATATTTTTGCTATACCTTTACCGGAAGAAGACAATTTGCCTGATAACTCATTTTTATTATTCATGCTGCTTTTCCTCCCCCCGTTAATTGATTTTTAACAAGTTTTTTTCTGGAAAGTCTTGCTCTTACAGGCTCTGATTGTAGAATAATTACCACTACCACTATAGATGCTCTGAATACCATAGTTGCTTCTGCGGCAATACCAAAGTAGTAAACTGTCGTAATAATGGTTCTTATAATAAGTGCACCAACTAAAGATCCTGCCAGACTGAACTTGCCGCCCGACATGCTTGTTCCACCTATTACCACCGCCAAAATAGCATCAAGTTCATAATACAGGCCGGCATTGTTTGCGTCGGCAACACCAATTCTGGAAGCATAAATCAAACCTGCGAAACCTGCACATATACCTGAAATAACATATGCCAGCAAGATAACATTTTTCGAATTCAATCCTGAATATCTGCTGGCACTAGGATTAATACCAACAGACTCAATAAACATGCCCAAAGCTGTTTTTTTGGTAACAAACCAGATGATCGCAAAAACACCTATCCACAAAAAAATCGGCAGTGGCAATCCGAATAAATATTGTCTGCCTATAGCCAGAAAAGGTGGATACCCAGTTGTCAGCAATCTTGCACCTGTGATCAACTGGGCAATACCTCTTCCTGCAACCATCAAAATCAAAGTTGCTATGATAGGCTGTATTCCCATACGCGATACAAGCAAGCCGTTCCACAAACCACAAAAAGCAGATACAATCAAAGGTACTATTATAATTATAATAAAAGGAGCGGCGGAAGCATTATCTGCAACAATTGTATCTCCTCTTATGAGAGCTACAGACACGGCGCCGGACAAAGCAACAACAGCGCCCACCGATAAGTCGGTACCACCGGTTGCTATAACAAGAGTCATACCAAAAGCGATAATAATGATTTCAGTTGCCCGGTTAAAAATATCAATTATGCTTCCGTAAAGAGCTCCTGTTTCCTGTTGTATGCTAATTGAAAAGAAGTCCGGATTAAGAATAAAACTAACCAGCAAAATCAAAACCCAGGCAACAAGAGCCCAGAAAACTTTTGATTTAAATAATTTTTCCCTGTTCACTTATCATCACCCCCTGCAATTGTACTGAGTATTACTTCCTGACTGAAATCTTTACTTCCCAGCTCTCCAACCTTGTTTCGATCACGCATAACGACGATGCGGTTAGAGACACGCATAACTTCATCGATTTCAGAAGAAATAAAAACAAGGGACATACCTTTCTCACAAAGTGAAAGTGTCAGTTTTTGTATTTCAGCCTTTGCACCTACATCGATACCTCGGGTAGGTTCGTCCAGTATAAGAACTTCAGGCTCGGTAGCCAGCCATCTTGCCAGGATAACCTTCTGCTGATTTCCACCTGATAATTCACCTATTTTCTTTTCAGCATCAGGAGTTGCTATTCCCAGCAGTTTTATGTATTTATCTGCAAGCTCCTGCTGTTTTTTTATCGGCATTTTTTTAAACATACCTTGCCTTGCCTGAATAGCCAGTATAATATTTTCTCTAATAGTCAAATCACCTATTATGCCGTCTCTTTTACGATCTTCAGGGCAAAAGGCAATATGCTTCTTTATGGCATCTGCAGGAGATTTAAAATTGACAGTCTGCCCTTTTACTTTCATGGTTCCACAGTCGGATTTGTTGATTCCGAAGAGCAATTCTGCACTTTCTGTTCTGCCTGATCCGAGCAAACCTGCAAAACCTAGAACCTCGCCGGTTTTGACCGTCATATTTACATTACTGATACTACCTGCAACACCCATATTCTCAGTCTGGATGACAATTTCTTTTTCTTCTTCCTTTTTTTCCACACGATTAATTGCGGAAAGATTCGAAAGTTCTTTACCTATCATTTTGGTAACAAGATCTATTTTGGGGAAATTTTTAACTTCATACTCTCCTATCATCTCACCATTTCTGAGAACAGTAATTCTGTCAGATATTTCATATACCTGATCAAGGAAATGAGTAATAAATATTATGGCCAGTCCCTCTGATCTTAGCGTTCTCATGATTTCAAACAGCTTTTTGACTTCGTGATCATCAAGACTTGATGTAGGCTCGTCCAAAATCAAAATCTTTGCTGAAATATCTACTGCCCTGGCAATAGATACCAGCTGTTGTATTGCAACGGAGTAACTGGCAAGCGGCCTTGTAACATCTATATCTATGTTGAATTTGTTTAGAACATCAACTGATCTGCGATTCATTGTTTTCCAATCAATCAACTTGCCTTTGCGCGGCTGACGTCCAATGAAAATGTTTTCTGCAACTGTTAGATTAGGACACAGGTTTATCTCCTGATAAACTGTGCTGATACCCATTTCAACCGCAGTCTGCGGTGACACAGGCTCTATTATTTTACCGTCATATACTATTTCGCCTGAATCTTTGTGGTATACACCGGTCAGACACTTAACCATAGTGGATTTGCCTGCACCATTTTCGCCCATCAAAGCATGCACCTCACCTTTACGCAAAGTTAAATCTGCAGCCTTTAATGCACGTACACCGGGAAAATTCATCTCAATATTTTTCATTGTCAAAATGATATTGTCTGGCACGAGAACCCCTCCTTAAACCTGAGTAGTATTACATAATGAGGGGTCTTGTAAGGGATAGAACCCTCACAAGACCCAAAGTATTTATGTTGTTATGCCCAGGAGCATAATGCTTTTAATAAACGCGATTTGGCAGTTCTGCCTCTGCATTTGTAGCATCAAAGAGGCTCTCGATAGTATCTGTACGTTTAGGAAGTGTTCCACCTGCCATTAAGGTATTGATTGCATCAACCAATTGTGGGCCAAGCAGCGGGCTACATTCAACTGTACAATTCATTTCGCCGGCAACGATTGCTTCAAAAGCTTTCTTAACGGCATCAACACCAATTATGATAATGTCTTCGCCTGGTTTTAAACCGGCAGCTTTAATCGCATCAATAGCACCTAAAGCCATATCATCATTATGTGCATACAGAACATCAATCTTATTAACAGATTTCAGGAATGATTCCATAACAACCTGACCTTCTGCACGAGTAAAGTTACCTGTCTGGGAAGCTACAACTTCATAATTTGGATAATCTGCCAATATTTCCTGGAAGCCAGCAGCACGGTCATTAGCCGGAGCTGATCCAACTGTACCTTCAAGCTCAACTATTTTGATATCGTCACTGCCACGGCCTTCGGCTTCCATAAATTCAACCAGCCATCTGCCTGCTTTACGACCTTCTTCTACAAAGTCAGATCCCATGAATGTTACATAATAGTCATCGTCCTGAATATCTGTAGCACGGTCAATCAGAATAAGAGGTATACCGGCTTCATTTATTTCTTCGATAACTTCATCCCAACCACTTTCAACAACAGGACTGAAAGCTATAACATCAACACCCTGTGTTATAAAGTTACGCAAAGCCTTGATCTGATTTTCTTGTTTTTGCTGAGCATCGTCAAAGATGAGAGTAAAACCAGCTTCTTCGATTGATGATCTTATGCTGTTAGTATTTGCAACACGCCAGTCAGATTCAGCACCTATCTGCGAAAAGCCAACAACTATGTCGGAAGCATCTCCGCCTGGAGTTGTTGTATCTTCATCATCAGAGCCCTCTGTTTCAGGAGCTTTTGTTGTTGTAGCGGCATCATCTGCCGGAGCGGTTGTTGAATCTGAATCATTACCGGCAGCTCCTCCACAAGCCGCTAATGACAGAATCATCGCCAGAACTAAAATCAGGGTTAAAACTTTCTTCATTTCTTGTTTCCTCCTTTAGATTGAAACATATACTCTGACTTTGTAAGTCAGATAAAACTGTATGGCTAAATGATAGGACGAAATCGTTTTTATCTGAATATAACCGATTACGTCATAAGTTGATTTTCTTCATCAAAGGGGAAATTTCTGGTCAAAAACAAATCCTGCCAAGGTATGTTTTTTTCTTGCTGAAGTAAAAAAAAATACGACCATCAAAAAGAAGTCGTATTTTTACTTATGAAAGATTTATCGTCCGCTGATTAAAAAGCTTATATCGCGGGAATTTATCACATAAACGGAAAAAAATCTACTTTTCTACTCTAGCATGTTTTAAGCGGTATTCTCTAGGGGGTATACCAGTATTTTTCTTAAAAATATAACTGAAATAATGGGGATCGTTATAACCTATTTTGTAGGCTATTTCAGATGAGAGCAGCTGAGTAGTCCGCAAAAGTTTCTGTGCCTGTTTGATGCGTAAATCTGTCAGATATTCAATAAAAGTTTGTCCCGTTTCCTGCGCAAAAATAGTACAAAAATGATTATTGCTGAGAGCAACATGTGCAGCTACTTGATTAAGTGCTAAATCGGTTCGATTATAATTTTCTTCAATATATGCACAGGCTTTATTAATAAGATCGGCATAACGGCTATTGAGCTTGCTATCACGATATTCTAAAGTACGATCCAGAATATCACATATTTTTGCAAAAAGCTGTTCTCTTGAAGAAGCAATTAATGTCATTTGATCAGGGTGAAGAGATTCAGGAATTATTTCTGCCGATTTACCGCCGTATTCTTCAATAAGGCGCGAAGATACAACAAGTACATCCATCAAAATATAATAGGACAAAAGCAAAGACCGAAGGGATTGTTCACCTATCGCTGAAAAATGAGCTTCTACAATCTTTGGGATATCAGCACGAATTGCATACTTTATTTTGTCACCTAAATCTTGACTGCTCAGTTGTTTCAAAGATGTATCTTTAGGAATCGTAAGATCTTTTGCACTGTATGTTTTCCCGCTGCCAATACCGCCTAGCTGATGAAGAACCTGATCTGCTTCGTTATATGAAAGTCTTATTTCGGCAACTCTCTCAACCACAGTTCCTATAGCAATTGTTACTTTGCAGTCAATCTCATTTTCAATTTTATGTCTTAGACCCTGTGCCAAAATATAGGAGCGTTCTTCCAGAGTTTCTCCCTCATCACCTTTCAAGAGCAGAGTAAATCGGTTCATACTACTAAAATAATAAATAATTTCTGTTTGCATATTGACTGCACTTTGCAGATAACTTTTTACACGCATCAATTTTTCTGTCTGTGTACATCTATCGGCATCTATCTCACCAGCAGCTTTGCTTTGAACAACAAAAGTCATAACAAGATAGTTGCGTGCCAAAAGATTCACTCCCTGATTTCTGGAAAGATCTATAGCCTCTGCTGTTGACATCGTTCCCATAATCAGATCTTCCAGCAGTTTTTCTGATCTTGTGGCAGCACTGCTTTCCAACTGTTTTTTCATTGCCTCAAGATTATGCATTTTTGCTCTTTCATCGTTTATTTCCGCAGCAACATTGTCCAGTGCAGACATCAGCTCCTCCGGACCAATGGGTTTTAACAAATATGCTGAAACGCCCAGAGAAATCGCCTGTTTTGCATACTCAAATTCATCATGTCCGCTAAGAATAATTATTCTTATCCAAGGCATATTTTTTTTAATCACACTTGCCAAAGCAAGACCATCCATAAAGGGCATGCGTATATCAGTCAAAAGAATATCAGGTTTCAGATCCATCATCATGGACAAGGCCATTTCACCATCAGGAGCTTCACCAACCAGAGAATATTCTGTGCCTTCCCAATCTATAGTTGATCGGATACTTTCTCGTACTATAATTTCATCATCTACAAGAAAAACTTTCAGCATATTTTATTATCTCCAATCAATTTGTTTTCTGTATAAATTCACATGGTACTTTGAAAACAACCCTTGTTCCGGTAAAATCACTATCTATCTGCAGAGAGCTTTCCGTACCATAGTATAACTGCAATCTTTTATTTACATTAAAAATGCCATAACCACTGCTTTCATTATCAGGTTGTTTATGTGATTTAAGCATATTTCTTATCTGTACCAGTCTGTCTTCATCCATCCCCACCCCATTGTCAGAAACACAAAAATACATATCATTTTTCTCTATCCAACCTTTTACCTCTATTTTCCCCTTGGTTCTGCGACCCTTTATACCGTGATAAATTGCATTTTCAACCAGTGGCTGTAAAAGCAGTTTAAGTATCATCTGATCTTCCATGTTACCATCTACAATAATTGAATAATCCAGTATATCTCTATATCTTATCTGCTGAATCGTAAGATAACTGCGCACATGTTCAACTTCCTCGGCAACTCTTATCCAGTCACGTCCCTTGCTCAAAGAAATTCTAAAAAAGCTTGAAAGAGCTTTTGTTATTCCGGCAACCTCTTCTGTACGCCCTGCGGCAGCCATCCACATAATCGCATCAAGTGTATTATAGAGAAAATGAGGAGTTATCTGCGCCTGCAAAGCCTTCATTTCCGATTTTTGCAGATTACGTTGTTCTTCGATGTTTAATTCCACAAGATTCTTGATTTTACCTGCCATTCTGTTAAGACTGTTTGTAAGTCCCCTTGTTTCTTCAACACTGCTGATTTCTGCCCTGGCATCAAGATCTCCATCAGCAATTTTACCTGCAAGTATCTGTAACCTTTCCAGCGGTTCTTTAATGTGGCGGGACACCGAAGCCTGAGCAATTAAGGAGAATACTATAACAGCAAGCACAATTATGATTTCAACCAGAACCATAACCTTTGTTGTAGATCTTATAATCTCGTTTGTGCTGGCTGCAGCCTCTATCTCAATAACAACATATTCCTGAAGAACATCCTGTACCAGTGCTACTACACCGCGAATTTCCTCCAGAATAATCATATTATCACTAACCGGCGCCTGTCTGGATATCTGATCTCCCAGAATATCCACATAACTGGTCAGAGTATCCATTGATCTTTTAGCCAGTACCAGTTGATTTTGGCCAGTAAGATCAGGCGCAATCTGCATCAATTCATCAAGACGTTTATTTATATCTGAAATTATTTCATACTGTCTGCCGGAAGCAAAAGTTTTTTTACCTGCTACTATATCCCAGATTTCATCTGTAATTTCGCTTTTTACAATACGGTTCAGTTCATTGGCATCACTTACGCTGGTAATTAACTGATCATAGCGCAAAGACTGCATGCTCATATACGTAATACTGACAACAGCAGGTATAAGCATACATGCAATTATGATTAAATATGACGCAGTCACTCTCCTGCGGATACTTGTATTAATGCGCAAGGCAGACATGAATCTTTTAATTAATTTCATTTATCTATCAGTACCCCCTTGGAGGCAACTGTTCCAGATCATCATATTGTGTGAAAACAGTTTCTTCATTATAGCTTGTTCTGGGAATAGATTCTCCTGCTGCTAATTTTTTAACCAGATCCATTACAAGATCACCCATCATGGGAGTACATTCAACAACACAATTTATTTCGCCTTCCTTTAGAGCATCTATGGCCGCTTGTTCTCCATCTACCGAAATAATAACAATATCCTTACCCGGTCTTAAACCGACTTCCTTAATAGCTTCAATAGCTCCTAAAGTCATACCATCATTATGTGAATAAAGCACATCTATTCTTGCCAGCTCCGGGTCATCTGCTAATTCACTTTGCATTTTTAGATCATTAAGAATTTCTCTCATTTTTTCTTTACCCATTGACCGCAAAAAATCACCAGACCTGCTCACAATTATCTCAAATCTTTGATCATCTCCAATAATTTCGCGAAAACCGGCTTCTCGTCCGCGCATAGGCGAAGACCCTTCTGTTCCGGTCAGTTCAACTATTCGGATTTTACCATCTGTGACTGTATTGTCAGAATTATATCTACCATTATAATAATCCAGGACAAATCTTCCTGCTCTCCTGCCTTCTTCCGTAAAATCCGAGCCTACCATTCCAGCATATAAAGATTCATCATAAGTGTTAACATAACGATCAACCAAAAGAACAGGTATACCTGCTGATTTAGCCTCCATAAGAACATTGTCCCAGCCGTCTTCCACAATAGGGGCAAATGCTATAACATCTACCTGATAAGCAATAAAAGACCGTATTGCTTTAATTTGATTATCCTGTTTCTGCTCCGCATTACTAAACATCAATTGTATTCCAGATTCTTCAGCAGCAGTTTGTATAGAAACGGTATTTCCGACCCGCCATGAACTTTCTGAACCCAGTTGGGAAAACCCTAGAACCAAAGTACCTTCGTCAGGACGCCCTGTGATATCTTGCGCATTCTCTTTCAAGGATTCGTTTGTATGCGGATCACCCATATCTGATTTACATGCCGCCATTGTAATAACAATTGCAAGCAAAATGATGAGTTTAAGCACAGTGATACTAAAATTATCACTTTTTTTTGCTTGTCGGCAAACATGTATCATTATGAAAACCTCCTTCGGATAAATAATTTCCTAGATAAAACCCTGACTAATATATAGAATAGCAAATATTATGAAATTTTACCTTTTGCTTTTTTTTGCTTTTGTTGTGAAATAATACGATTTAAGTGATAGAATATGTAGCAATCCATTAATTCAATCCTTGAACAAAAAATTTTTGTGTTTTTAATGGTACAAATTTTATTAGGAGTTTTTATGGCTACACTATTTTTAATTGTAATATATGCTGCTTTTATAAGTCTTGGCCTGCCGGATGGATTGCTCGGAGTAGCATGGCCGGTGATGCAACCTGGTTTCAATGTTCCTTTCGGCAATGCAGGGATTGTATCAATGATAATATCAGGGTGTACTATTATTTCCAGTCTTATGAGTGGCAGATTGACTCGCAGATTCGGAACAGGTCTTGTTACCCTGGTCAGTGTTTTTCTGACAGCAATTGCGCTGTTTGGTTTCTCTCAGTCACCTTCTTTCATTTGGTTGACCGTACTTGCAATACCCTTGGGATTAGGCGCCGGAGCTGTTGACACAAGCCTTAATGCTTATGTGGCAGCTAATTACAAATCTCATCACATGAGCTGGTTGCACAGTTTCTGGGGAGTTGGAGCCATGATTGGCCCTATAATCATGTCGGCAACGATATCACAATTAAACTCATGGAGACAAGGATATCTGATTGTCGCAGTTTTTCAAAGCATTTTGATAATAATACTTTTTGCGACATTGCCCCTTTGGAGAAAAGTTTCAAATCTAAGTGAGGAAAGCAAAGACAATCTCAAACTTGCTGATCAGGAATATGCGGAGCCACATATTTCCAGCTCAGAGGGAACAGACGATACTATAACAATAGTAAAAGCTACCAAAATAAAAGGCGTCAAGCTTGCAATGGCAACCTTTTTCTTTTATTGCGGTATTGAGTCCAGTGTCGGCCTTTGGGGAAGCAGTTATCTTACTCAAATAAGAGGTCTTGACCCCGCTACAGCAGCCAGATGGGTTTCGCTCTATTATGCAAGTATAACTTTAGGCAGATTTATTACGGGCTTTCTCACCATGCGCCTTAGCAACCGTAAACTGATACGTATAGGAGAGATAATAATTCTTATCGGGGTCATTTTGTTTGTTTTACCGCTGCCGGCATATATTTCAATGGTAAGTCTTTTTATGATAGGTTTTGGCTGTGCACCGGTTTTCCCCTGTATGATTCATGAAACACCAGTGCATTTTGGCAAAAAACATGCGCCCTTTATAATGGGGCTGCAAATGGCTTCGGCATATACCGGCATAACTGTACTGCCCCCTTTACTTGGGCTTTTAGCAAACAGATTTTCAATCATACTGCTGCCCTTCTTCCTGCTTTCATATATTATAGTAATGCTTTATAGTTCGGAGCAGATCAGTCTCATGATGCACAGAAGGAAAAAAAATACTTGAAAATCATTTAGAAAATTTCTTTTACCTTGTGCTGATTCCGGCTAGAATCTTCGTGATTTTATCATCGAAATAACAAGTCCGGCTAAGATCACAGCAGCTATTATAAGTCCTCCTCTTAAAATCCAAAGATTAAAACTTGCCAGCTCAGGCACATTACCGGCATTCATACTGGTGCCGATAATGATGCCTGCTATAATTATACTTACTCCCAGTAATATTATGCTGAAGGATATTCTGTTAGCGATATCGTCAAAATGTTTCTGAACCTTATCAACATCTTTTATATCAAGATTGAATACATATTCATCATCTTCCATTTTTTGGAAAAAATTAACCATGAAGTTGGGCAACAGCTTGACCATCCGGTTATAATCAGAACCTGTTCTCTTTAATTCTTTGGCTATATAATCAAGAGAAAAACTGTTTTTCACCATACGAACTGCCATTGGTTTCATAATTACAAGCAAGTTAAGATCGGGATCAAGCTTTTCAATAACCCCTTGCAAAGTAATAAGGACTTTAGCAATAAGAGTGAATTCCCCAGGTATTTTTATTTTATATGAAAAAGCCAAACCAAATATTTCTGAAAGCATGTCGCCTATCTCAATTTCATTGATCGGCAAAGACAAATACCTTTCAAGCAGTCGTTCTATCTCTATTTCAAAGCGACGCAAATTAACTCTCTGCCGCATTGTGTCCATGTCGATAAAAGCTTGTACTACCTGATGGGCATCCTGAGAAGCAATGCCTACGAACATGGCTGATAATGTCTGTTTACGCTTATCCGATAGCCTGCCTACCATGCCCAGATCAAGAAAAACCAGTGAGCCATCTTCTCTGACCAGTATATTGCCAGGATGCGGATCGGCATGAAAAAAACCATCCTCGAGCACCTGTTTAACAATGTTTTGTGAAAGCTTTAGCCCTAAATCAGTCAAATCTGTTCCCTGTGCTTTTATTTCTTCAACCTGATTTATTCTTAACCCTTTTTCTCTGGACATTGTCAGAACGCGCTCTGTTGTGTAAATCCAGCGTATCAGAGGTACCGAAACAAAATCATTTTCAGAAAGGTTGTCTCTGAAACGATCGGCGTTTTCGGCTTCTTTTCTAAAATCAAGCTCGTCTTTCAATGTTCTGTCAAGTTCTTCTATCATGCCTGTAAAATCATAAAGATCGCCATATTTTGTACGCTGACTGATGAAAGTAGCCAGATCTTTTAATATGTCTAGATCTACCTCTATGCAATCTCTTATTCCGGGTCTCTGAACCTTGACAACAACCTCCTGACCACCATGCAAAGTAGCTGCATGCACCTGTGATAAAGACGCAGCAGCAAGGGCTTCGGTTTCTATTGTGGCAAAAACCTGTTCAATAGGCTCATTAAATTCCTGTTCAATTACACATTTTACTTCCGAAAAATCAAATGCGCTGACAGAGTCCTGAAGTTTGCTTAATTCTTCTGAAACTTCAGGAGTCAGCACATCGGGACGAGTACTTAGTATTTGCCCGATTTTAACAAAAGTCGGTCCTAATTCCTCGCAAGATTTCCTCAAACGCTCTCCGACAGATAATCTTGCATGCTTATGCTCTTTGCCGTCTTTCTTAGGCGCACGCCTCATGCGCAAATAGGAAATAACTCCCATTTGCTCAAGCAAAATGCCAAAACCATTTCGCGCAAAAACACGTATAATTTGTCGATATCGTCTGAGGTGAACTCTTTTAGGCATAATATTTGCCTTATTTATCGTCTTTATTCAGAACAGCTTCTATTTGCTCTCTTACTATCTGTGCAAGCTCTTCCTTGCCAATAATGTCTTCTTTTCTTGCTATATCCATCTGATCAATAGCTTTTTTAACTTCATTGCTTACAAGTTCATTTAATTCTGCTCTCTGGCTTTCACCTTTTTTTACCAGATCATTTGCAAAATCGCGAGCTTCCTTTTGAGAAATCTCACCTTTTCGAACCATTTCCTCAACAGCTTCTTCGATTTTTTCACGCGACCAGCTAGCCAAACCAATGCCAAAACTAACTGACTTTTCAATAAAAGTTTTAATTTCCTGCATAATTCTTGCCTCCTGTAGTCTCTTGCAATATGCGCAATATGTTCGAATAATTAACTAAAATCATTATATCATAATGATCTCAACTAATAATAAAGCATTCTTTACAATAAGAAACAGCTACTGGAAATTTACAACTATTATTGTCAATGTTTTCAAATTACCAAAAACACCTTAATCATCTATGCTTGCGCAAAATTGCCTGCACTTGATCAAATATAGCAGAACTGGCCGCGATAACACCTGTAGGATTAAGCAAATTTTCTAATTTATCCCCGTTCCAGTCCCTCAGTTTACCGCCTGCCGCTTCAATAATTATATAACCGGCAGCATAGTCCCAGGGTTGAAGCATCTGTTCAAAAAAAGCATCCAGACGTCCACAAGCAACGTAAGCCAGATCAAGAGCCGCACTGCCACTTCTTCTTATTTCAAGAGAATGCTCAAAAACATCTTCAATCATTGCAAAAGTCTGGCGGCTGTTACTACGATCATAGGGGTTAGTACCAAAGCCTATCAGGGAATGTTTCATTTCTTTAGTTTGAGAAACTTCTATCTTTTGATCGTTTAGCCATGCCCCATGACCGGCTATACCATAAAAATGCTCATTAAGGTATGGATTATATATAAATCCATAAGCAGGTTTACCTTCCAGATATAAGGCTAAAGAAATCGCAGACATTCTGAGATCAAAAATCAGATTTGTTGTACCATCAACAGGATCCAGAATCCATGTGGGACGGTCTACATTAAAGCTGTTCTTTTGTGATTCTTCAGCAATCAAATTGCTTCCGGGAAGAATCTCTTTTAATTTGTCAGCAAGGAAAGTCTGAACCTGATAATCAATTTCTGTCACATAATTGCTGTCGCTTTTCTTTTCAATCTGCGATTTTCTGATAGAGCATTCCAGTATTATATCACCGGCATCATTTAATGCCTGTTTAACCTTTTTTATCATTTCATTATTAATATCGATCATTTTTTTCTCCATTCTGTTTATTATTTAACATTAATATGATATATCGAAGTTTATTCTAACGCTACTATAATATCTAACAAAATATTTTTGAAAGGATCGCAAAATGCTATCAGTTTCTACTCAGAAAGATGCTTTGATTCAGATTTTAGAAAGAGAAAATATTATGACAGTTTTTCAACCTGTGGTATCACTTTCAGATGGCAAAGTTCTGGGCTACGAAGCATTAAGCCGTGGACCGCGTGGGAGTTTTCTCTATAATCCGGATGAACTATTCGGCATAGCCAGATTCAATAATAGATTGTGGGAATTAGATTATTTGTGCCGACACAGAGCAATACTATCTTTTGCCGAAAAAACAGGAAACCATCATGATTTGATGCTTTTTCTGAATATTGATCCTGCCGTAATAGAAGATAGTCGATTCAGGCAAGGCTTTACCATGGCGTTTATTGAAGAAAACAATTTAAGCCCCGATCAGATAGTACTTGAAATAACTGAAAAAAGCGCCGTTAGAGATTTACCTGTTTTCAAGCAGGCAATTCGTCATTATACGGATCAGAAATTCCAACTGGCAATTGATGATGTTGGATCCGGATATTCAGGTCTAAATATCATTGCTCAGGTAAAGCCTAGATTTTTGAAAATTGACATGGACTTAATCAGAGATATTAATCAGGATCAGATCAAGCAGACACTTGTCGAATCCTTACTGAATTTCTGCAATAGCTGCAATATCATGATGATAGCAGAAGGCATTGAAACCCAGGAAGAGCTTTGCACATTAGTAAGAATGGGTGTGCATTATGGTCAAGGCTATTATATTTCGCCACCTGACTCAGAAATTAAAGATTTACCAGAAGCCATTATTAGTCAAATATGCAGATATTCCGGGGCTTATAAAAACGCCTTGAACAAAGAAAACATAATTGGTGTTATTGCTGTAAACAAACCTTATCTCACTTCTGAGCACAGAGGGCATGACGCTGCCGATTATTTTAAGAACAATCCTGAAGAATATAGTATTACAGTAATTGAACCTGAGAGTTTGAGAGTTACAGGGCTGATTTCTCGTAATAATTTTTACAGCAAACTGGGAACCAGATTCGGATATGACCTCTATATGAACAGAGCAGTTTCTTTTGTCATGGATGAAAACCCTCTTATAGCTGAATATAATTCAGAGATAAACAAAATTTCTCAAATGGCAATGTCAAGACATGTAGATAAGCTATATCAAAGCATAATCATCACAAAAGCAGGTAAATATTATGGTATCGTTTCAATAAAAGATATTCTTGAGCATATTTCAAAAATCAAGATCGAAGCAGCAAGACATATTAATCCACTGACACAGCTGCCTGGAAACCGTCTGATAAACGAAAAAATACAGGAAACCCTTAGTATTTGTACATCAGAAAGAAATTCAGATGCAAGCTGCGTTCTTTATGTAGATGTGGATAATTTCAAAGCATATAATGACAGGTATGGCATTATGCGTGGTGACAGATTTCTGTACAGTTTAGGTGAATGTCTGCGCAAAGCCAGTGAGGAAATCAGCCCCTCAGAAACTTTTATTGGCCATGTTGGTGGCGATGATTTTATTGTTGTTTTGCCTTTTAATAAAGCGGAAACATTTTCCTGTAAGACAATTGAAATTTTCGAAAATCACAAAACGGCTCACTATGATCAATGTGATCTGCAAAATAATGCATTTATTTCAAAATCCAGAGATGGGCAACTTACACAATTTGATTTGTGCACACTATCTATTGCTGGAATATCAGTAAAAAACTGCAGATTCATGGATATTTACGAACTGACAGAACATGCTGCCAGAATCAAAAAAATCTGCAAAAGTAAATCCGGGCATGTTATTCATATTGATTAACATGCCCGAAAACCAGATCTTAAGACGTTTTATTAATATTTTCTATTATCCGACAATAAATAGAAAGGAATAAATCAAGCTTTTTTATACCAGATATTCATACTTTCTATTTTACCTGCTATCTGCGTATTATTTACCAGTGTGCCACTGTATTTATAGCCATTTTTGGCAAAAGTACAATTCATTCCGTGAGAAGCAGCTCTGGCAATAGTATATAAAGTCAAAATACTTTCATTTTCTCTGAGATCTTTTTCCATCTGCTGGAGTAAATACGATGATAGATTTTGCCCTCTGTGATCAGGGTTAACCGCAAAATCGGTCATCTCGGCATTTTTTTGATCACGATCTAATTCGCTGGAAGCAAGAGCAATAAGCTTTCCATGCTGCCATATACCATGATAAATAACATTGTCATCCATTGTTTCAACAATATATTCCGGCTGATGGATGGGAAAAGGATAACTGGCAAAAACCTGACGGTATAAAACAGTCATCGATTCAGCATCATCCTTACCTGCTCTACGGCAAAGCATACCTTCCGGCAAAGCCATTTTTTTTATTACTGGAATACAACCCTTGGCTGTCATAAGAACATCTGAAATAATTTTTTCATCAGAAATATTTCTACGATCTTCTTTAAGAAATTTGCTCATAAGACAGCAATCTTCTTCGCCTTTATAAAAGGCCGGAATAGAGGCTTCACATTCATAACCTCTTTGTAAAAGCACATCCTGCAACGAAAAAGGTATTTTTGCTACGATTTTTTCATAATTACTCTCACCTGCCATATCTTCAATTCTAGTAAAAAAACGTGGCATGTTTTCTGTCGGAGCTTTCATAACATATATGCGTTTATTTTGCTCTCCATGATGTATTACTCCGTTTTCAATAGTTGTAATCTGGTCGAACATAATCATCCTTTCTTGTACACTTATGCCTTGCTTTCGGATTCTGCTTCCAGATAGGAAGGGGTTAAAGTGATCATTTCATCATAATCGGATAAGAGCCTTTCTATCCCAACAGCCTTTTCCTCATCAGAGTCATCCAGTTTAAGCTGTAAATTACAGTCTTCACAATTAAGATCACAAAAAGTGTGGCGATATTCATCAGGTTCTTTATATGTAGTAATTACGCCTTCAAAATTTCTCAAAATAGCTTTATTAGTAGACCATGATACAAGGTAATTAGGTCCTACGGGAATTTTACCACCGCCACCCGGAGCATCAACAACATATGTAGGTACAGCAAAGCCACTGGTATGTCCTCTCAGGCTTTCCATTATCTCTATGCCTTTTCCTATAGAGGTGCGGAAATGTTCCAGACCTTCCGATAAATCACATTGATATATATAATATGGTCTGACCCTATTTTTAACCAGCATATGTACAAGCCGTTTCATTATACGTGGACAATCATTAACATCAGACAAAAGAACCGACTGATTACCCAAGGGTATCCCTGCTTTCCAAAGTTTGCGCAAAGCTCTGCGGGCTGAACCGGTTACTTCACGAGGATGGTTAAAGTGAGTATTGATCCATAGATTTTCATATTTTTCTAATACACTCACCAATTCATCTGTTATTCTATAAGGCAGAACAACCGGCGTTCTGGTACCTATACGTATAACTTCTACATGAGGAATTTCAGAAACTTTTTGCAAAATCCAATCTATATATTCATCTGACAGCATGAAAGGATCTCCGCCCGAGAGCAGAACATCGCGCACTTGAGAATTCTGACGGATATATTCAATACCTCCCAGAATCTGCTCACGATCGGGAATACTATCACGATCACCAACTTTACGCTTACGCGTACAATGCCTGCAGTACATAGCACAGGTATTGCTTACATGCAGCAAAACCCTGTCAGGATAGCGATGTGTAAGCCCTGGTACCGGACTGTCTTTATCCTCAGCCAGTGGATCATTCATGTCATGTCTGGAGATAAATAACTCCCTCTCATCTGGAAAAGCTTGCTTAAAGACAGGATCATTTTCTAAATCTTCAGGATCGGCTAAAGATAAATAGTAGGGGGTTATCGCCATCGGGAATTTTTCTAATGTTTTTTCTATCTTCGCTCTTAAATTCTGATCAAACTTTTTTTCAAAAACCTTCTCCACCATATCAACACTTTTGATACTATGACGCATCTGCCATTTCCAATCCCTCCATTTTTCCAGACTGGCAGGCGTACAGGTGGTTCCAACCATTCTATTTCTGATCATTTCAATATCTGTTGTATTCATTATCCATCCTCCTTGATGTTGTCTGTGTTCTAATCTATTTTGCTAAATCTATTTAACAGTTCAAATTTTTATCTTCCCCCTTGTTCAGCACAATAAAAAACCAAGGACATTTACTTGACCTCTTAGCTAAAATAAAAATTCAACTGAACCAAAAGTAAAAACAAGAATTTTAACTATTTTTCAAACATGATTTAACTGTGTCTAAAACAATATTTATAATTATATTAATCCCTCTCCGATATTACATCGATTCTAAAAATCAAATTAAAGATATGCTATTATACTATTTTTGCAGACAATCTGTCAACAAACTAGAAGTTGTCAGTTTTGCGAAACGATCTTTGCTCTTTATTCATCTATATTAAACTCGGTTATATTACATCAAAATGTGGGATGCTAAATTAATGACTCGTTCTTTTTAAGTTAATATTTGTTCACAACTTGTTACGCTTCTGTCTTACTTTTTACATTAATATACAAAATCAAATAGAAAATCTTGAATAGCTTAATCAAAAGCAGGAGATACAAAAGATGGAAGAGCATAAAAACACTAAAAAACCTTTAATATATTATGCGATAATGGCATTTATCGCACTGATGCTTCTAAACGGTTTTATTTTGCCGATGCTTACGGAAGGAAATGTTACAGAAACAGATTATGGTACATTCCTTCAGCATTTGGATGAAGGTCTTATAGAAAAAGTAGAAATTGGCGATAATTCCATTTATTATACGGCAAAAATAGAAAATGAAGAAAAAGTTTTCACTACCGGAGCTATGCCGGATGATGAGCTGACAAATAGACTCTATGATGCGAATGTAATCTTTACAAAAGTTGTACCTAAAGAATTATCCCCGATTCTTACATTCGTGTTTTCATGGGTAGTACCTATAGCTATATTCTTTTTTCTGGGAAGATTTCTTATTTCTTTTATGCAAAAGAAAATGGGCGGTTCAAACGCTATGACATTTGGTAAATCCAATGCGAAAATATATGTACAGGCGCAGACAGGAAAAACTTTTAGTGATGTCGCCGGGCAAGACGAAGCCAAAGAAGCCCTCACTGAAATTGTTGATTTTTTACATAATCCTGAAAAGTATTCCGAGATAGGAGCAAAATTACCTAAAGGCGCTTTGCTTGTAGGGCCTCCGGGCACCGGTAAAACTTTACTTGCTCAGGCAGTTGCCGGAGAAGCAAATGTACCGTTCTTTTCGATTTCCGGATCAGAATTTGTAGAAATGTTTGTAGGTATGGGTGCGGCAAAAGTACGTGATTTATTTAAGCAGGCTTCGGAAAAAGCACCCTGCATAGTCTTTATCGATGAAATTGACACTATTGGCAAAAAACGTGATGGGGCAGGAGGAATCAGCGGCGGTAATGATGAACGGGAACAAACATTAAACCAGCTGCTGACCGAAATGGACGGATTTGACGGCAAAAAGGGAGTAGTTATTCTAGCAGCAACCAATAGGCCGGACAGTCTTGACAAAGCTCTTTTGAGACCAGGACGCTTTGATCGGCGCATACCGGTGGAGTTGCCTGATCTGCAGGGCAGAGAAGCAATTTTACAAGTACACTCAAAGCAAGTAAAAATAGATCAGAATGTCGATTGCCACTCAGTTGCCAGAGCAACAGCAGGGGCATCAGGTGCTGATCTTGCCAATATGATCAACGAAGCAGCTCTCAGAGCTGTAAGATCTGGAAGGGATTCAGTTATACAGGAAGATCTTGAGGAAAGTGTAGAAGTTGTTTTGGCCGGATATCAAAGAAAAAATGCTACCATTATGCCTAAAGAAAAAGAAATAATAGCTTATCATGAAATAGGACATGCACTGGTAGCTGCATCGCAGCAGGATTCCGCACCTGTTCATAAAATAACTATTGTACCAAGAACCTCGGGAGCATTAGGCTATACGATGCAGGTGGCAGAAAACGAGCAATTTTTAATGAATAAAGATGAAATATTCAATAAAATAGTCACATATACAGGTGGACGCGCAGCCGAAGAACTGATTTTTGATAACATGACTTCAGGTGCTGCCAATGATATAGAGCAGGCTACCAAGCTAGCCAGATCAATGATTACAAGATTTGGTATGAGTGAGCATTTTGATATGATGGCACTAGAAACAACCAGCAATGTCTATCTCGGTGGAGAATCAACACTGCTGGTCTCTGCTCAAACGGCTGCTCAAATAGATTATGAGGTTCTTAAGATAATAAAGAAGGCACATGTAAAAGCGACAGAAATTTTGAATTCAAATATCGAGAAATTACATGCATTATCGCGCTATCTGTTGGAAAAAGAAACAATAACAGGGGAAGAATTTATGACTATACTTAATGATAATTAAATCTAGTCTATGCGAAAGCTTTGCATAAGCTGTTCAAAACGAGCCCCATGACCTTCTGCAGCTTCTGTAAAATAACCGCTATGGAAAAAATAGCTGCCGTTTTTACCATCAGAAACTATTGTTATTCTGGCTGTTTCGCTATCCCATTTATTGCCATTGGAAGCATAAATCAGGCTGCCGTTCAAATCATCTGTACCAATATCAGTATTCCCACCTAACTCAACATTAGTGTATTGCAGATTTAAGAGTTTTGTAATTTCTTCCAAAGCCTGTTCTACGGATAATTCCGGATAGTGCCCTATTTGAAGATATATATCAGGTAGGGCATCTGCCGGAGTCGATGGCATGTACTCATCTACTCTGATCGAACCATCAAGTCTGCCTGTGGTTTGTATAACATTGTATCTTTGATGATCATAGTACATGGAATATCCAAGATCACTTATGTAAAGCAGTACAGGTATTTCTTCATCCATGCCTTCCAGTTGAATAATCATCGTGGACTCAAGCGGGTCAGAAGGACGAGGGTCAGAAGTTTCTTCTGTACTAACTGTTGATTCAAGTGTCTCTTCATCACTGCTTTCTTCATCGGTATTTTCTGGACTTTCTTTTTCAGATTCAGTTGTGTCTTCACTTTCCGGCGGCAAAAGTGTTTCCAGCTCGGTATCGGCACTAACCGGATTGACAATCGCCCCCTGCTCTATCGGTGCCCTGAGACAACCTGACACTATTAGTACCATACAAAGCATGCCTATAAGCAAAAATGATGTCCTCGTTTTTTTAATAATTTTTTTCATTTTAATGCACTCCTTTTTTTCAGGGATAGTTTTCGCCTGTTCTTTAAGTAAATACTATCAAGCTCCTGTTTCTATCCCCACACCGACTTGTATCAGAGTTGTAAAATGTTATCTGAAAACAAAAATTGCCTGGCAACCTATTCTTGAGGCAGAACAAATTTCATCGTTGTTCCCAATCCTGGTTCGGATATTACGTCTATCTTGCCATTATGCCGATCTGCAATTTCCTGACATAATGCCAGTCCCAGGCCTGCACCTCCGGTTTTCCTTGATCTGGATCTATCTTCACGATAGAAAGGTTCAAAAATTTGTTTTATGTGTTCCTTTGAAATACCTGTACCATAATCTTTTACCTCTATACTGACCTGATTATTTTTGCTTGATTTGATCGTGATAATAATTTTCTTTGTAACACCGTTTTTTGTTGCTTCACTGCTCTCAATTCCAGAAAGAACATCTTTTTTCATTTTTTCAGCATTTTCAGTTGCTGTTATGGCATTTCTAATTAAATTTGTCAGCAAAATTTCCAGAAGCAATGGATCGGCGCTGATCTGATCAACAAGGCAATCTATTGTCAGTGTAATGTTTTTGGACTCAAGCTGTGGAGCCATTGTCTTCCGAATGTTTTCAAGATAATTTTGTAAAGGAATCTCTTGAAAATCAATTGTTTTGGAACGAGCCATAATCATTGACATCAGCTTGTCATAAAGTTCCCGCAATCGTCTTGCTTCTTTTTCTATGATCTCCATAGCTTCATTCTTTTGCTCAACAGACATTTTTGCCTGCTGGACAAGAGAAGCATATCCTTGAATCGCAGTCAAAGGCGTATTCATTTCATGCGTAAGATTATCAATAAAATTTTGCCTTTGATTAGCCAGCTCTTGAAGATCCTGCTCTCTTTGTCTGATTGCTTCACTCATTTTGTTAAATGATTTTATAAGTCTTGCAGTTTCGTCTCTGGAACCCTGTTCAATATGGATATATTGGCCATCTGCTATTTCCTCAGACGCTTTACCAAGCCTTTCGAGAGGCCTTGTTATTTTGCGGGCAAGAATATAAGCGGTTAAACCAAGAACTACCGCCGTTACTATATCAATTATAATAAAAGCCCTGATCATAAGAACACGCTGCTGATAAAGCTGTGTAATATCACGCTTGTACAAAAGAATATAATCATCTGCTGCACTCAGCCGGCTGCTCACATAGAGGCTATATTTTTTTTCGGAGTCTTGGTAAATATCAGTACCAATGGCAGCTTTTTGCAATAAAGCTTGCTCTTGCGTACTAAATTCCAGTAATTCCTGATTCACATTCTCAATTTCAATTTTGCCGAAAATTTCACTGCTGCTAATCTGATATAATCCCAGTTCAATTCCCAGACTGCTATAGTAAACAGAATATCTTTCCATAAGAAGACCCGGATCATCTGCTACTCCTATTCCGGTTGCTAATATACCGGCTTCTACGCGTTCTCTTATTATAGTCTGGTCAGCAAAAGCACGTCCGGTTTCTTGTTCAATATTATATAAATGAGTTTCACTTAAGAAAAAAATTGAAGCTGCATGAAAAGCCAAAGCATACAAGCCAAGACTTATCAGAAGAATTTTGTGCCATAGTTTCATTCATTTGTCTCCAGTCTATAGCCATATTTGTAGACAGTTTTTAAACAATTTTCCCAGCCCATTTTTTTGCGAAGGCGCTGTATATGTATATCTACTGTTCTTGTTTCTCCTAAATAATCATATCCCCATGCCGATTCTAAAAGTTTTTCACGTGATAATGCGATATTTCTATTTAAGATCAAAACTTCCAGAAGATTAAATTCCTGTGCAGTTAAATCAATTTCTTCAGCTCCTTTGCGTGCAGACCTTTGATTAATATTTATGGATACATCATTAATTAAATATGAATCTTCTGACTTGCCTGCCCTTCTCAAGACAGCATCTATTCTTGCCAGAAGCTCCGCAGCCTCAAAAGGCTTTGTAATATAATCATCTGCACCCAATCTAAGCCCTTGAACTTTATCGGCAACTGCATTGCGGGCAGTCAGAAAAATAACCGGCAAATCAGCTTTGCGAAAAAAATCAACCAGTTCAAAGCCATCTTTGCCAGGCAGCATTACATCTAATAGCACAAGGTCAAAATCTTCTTTAGAAATCATGAATAACGCCTTATCACCATCTTCTGCCCTTTTTGTACTATGACCCACAAGACTCAGATTTAACTCTATCAAATCTCCTATGGATTTCTCATCTTCTACAATCAATATTTTGCTCATATCAATAGTTCTCCAAATTATTAACTTTAATTATTTGCAAGTTTCAGTTGTTGATATATACTTAATTAAAGACTTATTTATATGTAACAATATCACATTGGCAAGCTTAGGCAAAGTTTATGATCACGGGGGAGATTATGACAAAAATAAAAGACGTTTTCCTCAGGCAGAAAATGATGACAAAGGTTTTAATCAGCCTTTTGCCGATCCTTCTGCTCTCTGTTTACCTTTTTGGCTGGCGTACTCTTACGCTTCTGGCAGTTGTAACAATAAGCGGTTTATTGTGTGAATACGGCATAATGAGATTAATAAACGGTTCAAAGACCAAAGTTTCAGAAGCCCTTCTGGTGACTTGCCTGTTGTTTACGCTTACTCTGCCGCCTTCTACTCCGTATTGGGTAGCAATAATCGGAATCGCTTTCGGTGTTATTTTCGGCAAATGTGTTTTCGGCGGATTTGGCAAAAATATATTCAATCCTGCTTTAGTCGGGCGTTGTTTAATATATGTTTCTTTTCCGGCTCATATGACTGTTACCTGGTCAGCTCCATTTACCGGATTCCCCGGTGGATTTGCCAGATTTACTGCAAGTGCCGATGCTATCTCTGCAGCAACTCCTATGATTCAGTTTAATCGCGAAGGTATTTTGACAGAATACAGTCGACTGTTTTTTGGTAACATAGCAGGTTCACTTGGAGAAACAAGTGCCCTCCTGATAATATTGGCTGCAATTTATCTTATAGTTACTAAGACAGCCTCTTGGAGAATCATGCTGTCTTGTGTTCTTTCTTTTTTGATTCTGAATTCCATACTTTATTTCACGGGAGTTATTGCTACCGACCCCATATTCTCTTTGCTTTCCGGCGGATTTATGTTTGCTACTGTTTTCATGGCAACAGATCCTATATCAGCACCCAAGCAGGATACTTCCAGATATATTTACGGAGCTCTTATTGGAATTCTAGCTTTGGTAATCAGAACATATTCTTTATTTACAGAAGGAATTATGTTTGCAATCCTGATAGTTAACGCATTTGTGCCTTTGATTGACCGGCACGTAAAAGAATTTAAGAAAAGAAAGAAGGTGACAGCATGAAGAGCAGTTTTGTTTATACAATAGTGTTCATGCTGATAATAAGTGCCGCTTTCGCACTTCTGCTGGCAGGAGCTAATGCATTTTACCTGCCTAAAATTGAAGAAAACGAATTGCTGGATGATCGTAAAGCGGTTCTTTATATTTTTGATATTGATCAAGGTGGAACGGCCGCAGAAGTTCTGGAGCGATTTGATGAAAATGTAGAAGAAACAGAACTTTCCGGTGTCAATCTATACGCATATGTATCTCAAGAGGGCGAGATAATTGCTTATGCTCTGCCATTTCAGGGAGCAGCTCTTTGGGGAGCTATGTACGGCTATTTGGGGCTATCACCCGATTTAACAGAAATAACAGGGCTTGTTTTTACAGAACATAGCGAAACTCCCGGCCTTGGCGGCAGAATTGACGAGCTACAATATAAAGAGCAGTTCAGGGGTATCAGTATTGACCCGGGAGCCAGGCTGGCATATGGCGAAGATGGCGGAAATCAGATTGATGCCATTACAGGTGCTACTTCCACCTCTAATGCGGTTTTAAATATATTGAATGACCTGCTCGATAATACGGTCAGCAAAATGGAGGTGGCAAATAATGGCTGAAGGAATTAAACAGGTAATATCACGTAATATCTGGAAAGAAAATCAGGTTTTGCGTCAGATACTAGGTATCTGTTCCAGCCTTGCTGTTACTAATCTGATGACAAATTCTCTTGTTATGGGACTTGGACTTACCTTCGTTACTTCTTTTTCCAGTCTTACTATTTCACTTTTGCGAAATGCGATTCCTCACAGAATCAGAATGATTGTACAGACACTTATCATCGCATCCTATGTAATACTTGTAGATATTTTTCTAAAAGCAAATATGACTGATATCAGCAAGGCTCTGGGGCCTTATGTTGGTCTTATTATTACTAATTGCATCATCATGGGACGTGCCGAGGCTTTTGCCCAGAAAAACCCGCCCGTTTTATCTATGCTGGATGGTTTTTTTGCCGGCATAGGCTATACCGTTGTTTTGATGATTATTGCTTTTTTCCGTGAATATCTTGGTTTTGGTACTATTTTTGGTTTTGATGCCAATTTCCTGGGATTTGAAACCTGGACTATTATGGTAATGCCGCCTGCAGCTTTCTTCCTGATAGGTGTATTAATCTGGGTAACATCTAATGTCTTTGCTCCAGGCAAAAACAAGAAGTCGTAAAACGGCTGGAAAGGAATAACAAATGCTAGATGGAATCAATCCTTTTATTATCTTTTTTGCTTCTATCCTTACCAGCAATATGATACTTTCAAATTTCCTGGGCATGTGCTCTTATATATCTATTTCAGGGGAGTATAAGACAGCTTCAAGCCTTGGTAAATCAGTTACGCTGGTTATGGTTTTTACCACGATATTAAATTTCGCTGTTTACAGACTTGTTATTGTGCCTCTGGGACTCGAATATCTTCAGTATATTCTGTTCATTATAATTATTGCGGCATCTGTACAGATTATAGAAATGGCAATGGATCGTTTGCTGCCAGACCTGCATGTAAAACTTGGAATATTCTTGCCTCTGATAACAGTTAACTGTGCAATTTTAGGTACTACTTTGTTTATGATTATCAGAGATTATAATTTCCTGCAGTCTTTACTTTTTGGTCTGGGCAGTGGTCTTGGCTGGTGGCTTGCTATCAGTGCTCTTGCTGCTATTCGTGAACAAATAGCAAAAAACAAACTGCCTAAAGGTCTGGAGGGTCCTGGAATAGCCTTTATCATTACCGGTATCATGGCACTGGCTTTTATTGGTTTCTCCGGTATTTTCACCATTACCTGACAGAAGGGAGCTGTAAAAGATGGAAATTCTCACAACTGTTCTTAGTGTCTCGCTGATATCGGCTGTACTAGCACTGATTATAGTCATTGCGGAATACTTTTTTAATAATTATGGCGAATGCGAAATAGATATAAACAATGGGGATAAGGTGCTTAAGCTAGACGGGGGGTCTTCGCTCTTATCTTCGCTTTCAGGCCAGAAAATATTTATACCTTCCGCTTGCGGAGGCAAAGCAACCTGCGGTCTTTGCAAGGTTCAGATTTTAGAAGGTGCAGGACCTTTGCTGCCAACAGAGGAACCTTATCTCAGCAAGGAAGAACGTGATAATAATTACAGGCTGGCTTGCCAGGTAAAAGTTAAAACAAATCTGAAAATTATTATTCCAGAAGAATTGTTTAACATAAAAGAATATCAGACAACAATTGAGACAATGGACCAGCTTACTCATGATATAAAGGGATTACGCCTTAAATTGCCTGAGGGAGAATCAGTATCTTTCAAAGCAGGGCAATATATGCAATTCCATACAAGACCTTATAATAAGGTGAAAGAAAGTGTTTTTAGAGCTTATTCGATAGCAAATGTTCCGTCTGATAATAAACATATTGAACTGATTATACGACAGGTTCCTGATGGCATCTGTACAACATTCGTACATACTCAATTGCAAGAAGGCGATCCGGTAAAAATCAGCGGTCCATACGGAGATTTTTATCTGCGTGGCAATTGCAGTGAGCTGGTTATGATAGCAGGAGGATCAGGACTGGCACCCATTAGGTCAATCGTACTTGATATTATTGAGAAAAAACTGGAACTAAAGATGAATTTTTTCTTTGGAGCAGTTACAAAGAAAGATCTTTATTATCTTGATTTCTTCTACGATCTTGATAAAAAACATGATAATTTCCGTTTCATACCTGCACTATCAAAGCCAGACCCGGAAGATAATTGGGATGGTGAAGTCGGCCTGATAACAGAAGTTGTAGATCGGTTTATAGCTGACGGCGAGGATAAAGAAGCCTATCTTTGTGGCAGTCCAGGCATGATAAATGCTTGTCTTGACGTTCTTGGCAAAAAAGGTATACCAGAGGATAAAGTCTTTTTTGATAAATTCTAATGGAGGTGCGATATGAAGCAAAGTCCTGAACTTGAGGTAATTCAGTCAAATATGCTACCGGGAACATTGTCAGCACATGGGTTTCTAGGAGAGGATACCAGAAATCTGGCAGATATTTTGCAGACTGATGCCAAAACAATGGCTCGACTTAACATATCAAATAGTGTTCTGGCAGATAAAATGCAAGAACTAACAAATTTTGCCATGCCTGGTCTGGGTAGACCAATGATTTATAATGATCTATATGAAATTGAAGTAGAAGATTATATGGGCAGAATCCCCTGTCCTTTCCAGGATAATGTGAAAGTTGATAAGAGACAGACACTTATAAGAAGGCTTGATACAGGTGTAATGATGCGCTGGACAGATCTGAATATTCATATGATCAGAGATCATGGTTTTTTTGAAGGTTATGGCAGTGTTTATAGACTTGATCCCGAAGAGCTTTCAAGATTTTTGAATCTCTAATGAAATAAAATTTTCATAAAAAGAGCTGCACTTCACATTCTGAAGGCAGCTCTTTTTATATCCAGCTGTATCTAAATCAAATTTTACAAAATAAACTTAATTACAAACAGAATTGCTACAATGACTGTAAGAATAGAAATATCTTTGATCTTTCCTGTGAACAGTTTGATCAGAACATAAGATATTATACCAAGACCAATACCGGTTGCAATTGAATAAGTAAGCGGCATCATAACCATTGTCAAGAAAGCAGGTACTGCCTCAGACATTTCGGAGAAATTAATTTCTTTGATGCTGCCCATCATCAATACACCAACTATAATCAAAGCAGGTGCTGTAGCCGCTGCAGGAACGATTCCGGCAATCGGAGCAATGAAGATAGCAAGAATAAACAGAATACCTGTAGTAACAGATGTCAGACCGGTTTTACCGCCTTCTGATATACCTGCACCTGATTCTATATAAGTAGTAACTGTCGATGTTCCCATACAAGCTCCGGCAGTTGTAGCAACAGCATCACACATCATGGCTTTCTTCATATTAGGAAGATTACCATCTTTGTCAAGCATATTAGCCTGCTTAGCTGTACCTACCAAGGTTCCGATTGTATCGAACATATCAACCAGAGTAAAAGATATAACTACAGTTATTATGGTCAAAACACTGGCAAAAACACCTGAGGAATCGCCCATCAGAGCACCAAAATCAAATTTGAAAAGGCCCAGGTTTGTCCAGTCAGAAAAATTCTGCGCAAATCCTGAAGTTGTAACACCTTCAGGCAGAATGGTTACACCCATAGGTATACCTATTATAGTACAAGCAACGATACCTATAAGAATTGAACCTTTGACTTTGAAATAGTATAAAATCGCTATCAGAACAACACCTATAAGAGCAAGCAGTGGAGCAAACGGGAATGCATCCTGCTGTAATGAAAAACTTGCAAAGCCAACCAGTACAGAGTCATCATTAACAATTATACCTGCATTTTGCAACCCTACAAAAGCAATGAACAGACCGATACCACCAGAAATAGCAATTTTCAAATTATGAGGAATTGCTTTAACAATCGACTCACGCAAACCTACAATTGTTATTATTATAAAGATAATACCTGAGATAAGAACAGCCGCAAGTGCCCCATTGAAGCCGTAAACTGTCGCAACCGAGAATGCAAAAAAAGCATTCAGACCCATACCTGGAGCTTGTGCAAAAGGCAGTTTAGCATATAGTCCCATCATTAGAGTACCAACCGCTGCTGCCAGACAGGTTGCTATAAAGATAGACCCAAAATACTCTTCCCCCGCAGTGACGCTGAGCATGCCCGGATTAACAAAGATGATATACGCCATTGTAAAAAATGTCGTTATACCAGCAATGATTTCTGTCCGGACGTTTGATTTAGCCGCTGAGATACCAAAAAACTTGTCCATAGAATCCTCCCTTAAATGAAATGATTAATTGTGAAACGAGAAAATCAATACGGAGACATTATACCCGAAAATTGCCTGATATCAAAGAAAAAAACTAATAAATAATGCTGAAATGTCAACACTGATTTTGGTAATAAAACATAAATTTGACTTTTGCAATGTCTGCCTGCCAATTGAAAAGAGAAATATTGATGATAATTGGTAGAAGAACTTGTAAATGCTTACTCACAGTAATACAATTGTTAATCGAAGGTTGTATACAATCTTGGTAGAAACTATCTTTCAAACCTATTGTAAATAACTGATTGAAAGTGGATCAACAACAAAAATATATGAAAAAGAGGAGTAGCTATGCGAATCATATCAACAAGCAACTATGAAGAATTAAGCCAGAAAGCCGCTCAATATATTGCAGCGCAAATTACAATGAACCCAGAAAGCGTGCTTGGTCTAGCGACAGGCAGTACGCCGATCGGTCTTTATCAGGAATTAATAAAAATGAATTCAAAAAATGAAATTGATTTTACTGCTGTAAAAACAATAAACCTCGATGAGTATAAAGGATTACCGGCAGATCATGCCCAGAGTTATCGTTATTTTATGAATAATCAGCTCTTCAATCATATCAATATAGACAAGAATAATACCTATCTTCCGGATGGACAAGAAACAAATGATAAAAAAGCATGCAGCGATTATGATAATGTAATTTCACGTTTTGGTCCAATCGATGTTCAACTCTTAGGTATAGGACATAATGGACATATCGGATTTAATGAACCTGCAGACGCTTTTACTACTGACACGCAATGTATTGTTCTTGATGAACGCACTCGTCAGGCAAATGCTCGTTTTTTCGATGGTGATATGAGCAAAGTTCCAGAAAAGGCTTATACAATGGGAATCCGTTCAATAATGCAGTCAGAAAAGATTCTCCTGGTTGTAACAGGAGCCGACAAAAAAGAAATTTTGAAAAAGGCATTATACGGCCCCATAACTCCAGAAGTCCCGGCATCTATATTGCAACTTCATTCTAATCTGGTTGTCGTAGCCGACCAAGCAGCTCTTGGGGTATAAGAACCGAATTAATGATTTATAATCCAATGCTAAACTAATGAGATTGCAACTGCAATTATCACTGAATTCTAAAAATGACCGAATGGCTTTTGCCACTCGGTCATTTTATAATTTATACTAAACCAGCGCTGCATTTTCAACTGCCGTTATTTTTATTCTCATCCTGATCAACAAGTTTTTTATCAATCATTTCTCCTGTAACTGAATAAATCAAAGCAAATACCGGTACACCTATCAACATGCCTACTATGCCGAACAACCTGCCACCGACAACTATTGCCAGCAAAACCCAAAGACTGGGAAGTCCTACCTGATTACCAAACAGTCTTGGTTTAATCACATTTCCATCTATTTGCTGTAAAGCCAGTACAAACAGCAGGAATAGCAAAGCTTTTATCGGATCAACAAGTACAATTATAAGGGCTCCTGGAACAGCACCGATAAAAGGTCCTACAATCGGAATAAGGTTCGTTACTCCTATTATTACACTTACCAATAACGGATAAGGGAATCTGAAAAGCGACATCCCCAGGAAACATAATATTCCAACCACTAAAGAGTCAAGAAGATTTCCGGCAATAAATTTTGTAAAAAGATAATTGGTTCTGGAGGCTAGTTCCTGAATACGCTGATTGTATTTTTGAGGTCCGAAAGCCTGCATAAATCGCTTTATCTGTTTAATTAATATTTCCTTGCTATAAATAAGATAAACAGAAAAAGCTATGCCTATGAAAAGGTTAAAAATTACAGAGGTTACATTCATAACATGATTAATTATATTGGGTATAAGATCATCCAGCTGACCAGTATACTTCTCAATAACAACAATCCATGTTCCTGTTATTTCGCCGGTTATATACTGTTGCAGTTCAAAATCTTCAACAAAACGATTAATCAGATTTTCAGCCGAAGACATGTAGTAAGGAATATTTTGTACCAGCAAAGTCACACTGGTAATTAATTGTGGCAAAATAATCCAGAACAGGAAAACAATTATGATAAGAACGGTAAGGTAAGCAAGAATTACGGAAAAATGTTTAGAGATTCTGGCTTTTATGCCACCTTTTTTCTTCCACGATGCAAAAATCGTATCCTGATACCATTTATAAGGAATATTGAGCAAATATGCTATGACAAATCCATATATGAGCGGCAGAATGACAACCTGCAGTGCAGATATAAATTTCATGATTGCCGAAATATTCTGCAGTCCCAGATATAAACAAATACCAAAGGCTACAAGAAACAGGCTTTGCTTGAATTTCAGTTTATCCATGTGCTTCCTCTTTTCTAAAATGCATCCTATATACTGATTCTAGAGTAGCACATGGATTTAGACAACCAAATAATTTGTAAACTATCCACTATTTACTCAGCCGCATAATGATCAAAATAACCTTGTGCCAAAACAATAGGGGTTCCCTTATCTCCACTGCCGCTTGTAAGATCAAATAAGCTGCCAAGAAGATCTGTCAGCTGTCTTGGAGTTGTACCTGCGGAAGCGTTTTGAGCCAAAAGATCTGCATCCTTGGTCAGAATTTTTTCTTTTAAGGCTTTTGCCGTTGCATCACTGTCTAACCCTTCTAGTTCGTTATCGACAATATACTTCATTTTTATTTCATTAGGTGTGCCTTCAAGCCCTGAAGTGTATCCGGGAGAAACTACAGGATCAGCAAGCTCCCATATTTTACCCTGAGGGTCTTTAAAAGCTCCATCTCCGTAAACCATAACTTCAATTTTCTTACCGGTCTTTTGCAATAAGACCTGCTGGACAGCTTCAACAAATTCTTTGCAGTCTTTGGGAAACAGCTTTAATCTGGTATCTCCCGCCTGATTTGAACCTAGAAGTCCATATTCTGGATTAAAACCACTGCCGTTAACTGATTGATTAAGAATATCATCAAGACCTAAAGCAGTTCTTGCACCAGCTTCCAGCAATTTTTTCTTAAGCTTATGACGATCATGAATATTTGCAACAAGCACGTCCTTGGAATAATTGAGGGCAGCACGATAATCATTAGCCAGCACAATCTCTATATTTCCATCAACAGCCATACTTTTATACAAATCTATATAATCCATTCCAGTAAAAGGATGTTTAAAGCTATGTCCGAAATGTGAGCGGTAAGCTTCTTCGCTAAGTATATCTATGTAAGGATTTATACCTGCGGCCTCCATTTTATCCACATCCATTAGATGATTGCCAACCTCATCACTAGGATAATTTAGCATTACAGTAATCTTTTTACCTGTCATTGCAAGGCTTCTAAGTATGATTGCAAAACGATTACGGCTAAGTATCGGAAATATCACAACTATATCACCAGGAAATTTTTTCTTTATATCCGCAGCAACCGCAGAGATATCAACATAATTACCCTGAGCTCTTGCCAACAGAGATTCCGTTACACCGACAACATCACGATCATTAAGTGAAAATCCTTCATTTTTGGCTGCATCAATAACTGACTCGGCAACTATTTTTATCAGATCATCGCCCTGACGAACTATCGGCGCTCTAACTCCTCGAACAGTTGTACCAATCATTCTTGTCATTTATTTTTCCCCCTTGAAAAATTTAAGGACATTAAACAGTTTTATCTCTAAAAACACGTTAATATAGTAAAGCATTATAGTCTGAGATGCAAATCAAAAATCAAGAGTATCTAAATTGTTCATAAAGCGCTCAATTATATTATAGAAATCTGCAGCTTCATTTAAAACCTCAGTTTCTCTGTTCTCACTATCCTGAATCATAGTCTGTTGACTCGCTTGCTGAGTGTTTAGTTCAACATCTCTGATTGCATTTTCTGCCAATTCTTCTAATTTTTTTTGCAGGCTTGCAGCAGCCTTATGCATCTCATTAGCACTTACATTGCCTGCACTACCTTTGATTTTATGAAATATATTCGCAGCTTTAGCATAATCTTTTTTGTCTAAAGCATCTTTTATTTCGACATAGATTATCTTGTTTTCACTTACAAAGGCCTCTAGAACGGCTTTGTAAAGTTCTTTATTCCCACCAAGCCGTTTTAGCCCTTCATCAATATTTATAATTTCTGTATTATAATTTTTGTTAACTTTTGAATGATTATCAGACTCGTCAATAATTATTTGCTTATTTTTATTCTCTAGCAAAATTTCTTTTATTCTTGTAATTATCTGATCTGGCTCAAACGGTTTACTAATATAGTACTTCATTCCTGCTTTTTCGCATCTGGCCTTTATACCTTCTATTGCATCTGCCGACATTGCAACAATAGGCATTGAAGGCATTTCTGCATTGATAAGCTCTGCCGATTCAAAGCCGTTCATTACAGGCATATGCAAATCCATAAGAATTAAACCAATTTCACTCTTGTGCTTTTGGAAAAGTTCATAGCCTATTTTACCATTCTCTGCCAGAATAATTTTGTATCCTTCCTGCTCAAGAATAGATTTAGCTATAATCTGATTAACCTCATTATCCTCAATCAAGAGTATTTTAGTATTTGTTACTGATTCGGCAAACATACCTGCATCTTTTGACTTTGTTGCTGATATATCGAACTGATGATCAGCGTTTCTTCTAATTGATTTCTGATCAGATAACTGAGAGATCTCACCAGAATTTTCTGACAAATTCATGTCTGTATTTATAATATTTTTGCGGAACACTCCCACAAGAGCATTATAAAGAACAGATCTAATAATAGGTTTTGTAATTCCTGCATCAATATCTTCATTTTCAAGCTCTTCCATCAAGCTCTCCCTGCTGATTGGAACTACTATTATACTAACAGCCTGCAGCATCCAAGGTCTTGTTTTTCTTACCTCCTGCCAGAAGCTTATCCCTCCGTGTATACACGCATCATGATCAAATACCAGAATGTCACAGTTGCTATGATCACCATCTTTTATCTTATCCATAAGAGCAAACGCATCATTTTCAGTAGTTACTTTCTCGGTCAGTATTCCCAAGGTTTTTAAGTAATCATCAATATGATTACTCTTATTATCAGCTTTGGCTAAAACAAGTGCTCTTTTGCCAGATAATACTGCCATAACCGAGTGTTCTTCGATATCCTGTTTTCTCCCGCAATCACAATTCATAGGCAAAGTTATTTCAAAAACCGATCCTCTACCAAGTTCGCTCTTAACAGTTATCTTACCTTTCATCATATCAACAAAACTCTTAACAATTGATAATCCAAGTCCGGTGCCGCCAAATCTCCTGTTAATACTTGCATCCTCTTGCGAAAAAGGCTGAAACAGATTATCCAGATGCTCTTTTGCCATGCCAATACCGCTATCGCTAACCGTAAAGACCATTTCGCACATGCAATCAATAACTAAATTTTGTTCACTGGTTAATTTTTTATTATTACAGGATATTTCCAGCCTTACAAAACCGTACTCCGTAAATTTGACTGCATTGCCGAGAAGATTTATTAATATTTGTTCGACTCTTATTGGATCACCGATAAGGAAACGTGGAGTTTCATCATGTCTTAAAACGTCAAAATCAAGATTTTTTTCATCGGCCTTATGATGAACTATATTAATCACATGCTCCAGAACATTATCTAAATCAAAAGAAATATTTTCCATTACGAGTTTGCCTGACTCTATTTTGGAAAAATCTAATATATCATTGATTATAGAGAGCATATTTCTACCGGCCTGGAGTATTTTGTCAAGGTATTGCTGCTGAGTAATATTGAGAGGTGTACGGAAAAGCAAGTGTGCCATTCCATTTATTGCATGCAAGGGAGTTCTTATTTCATGTGACATTCTTGCCAGAAAACTTGATTTCGTCTGATTGGCTTTTTCCGCTTCTATCTTTGACTGTTCTGCTTCCAGTCTCAATGAAACCGCCTCTTCAACAGCTTTTTTTAATTGCTCTTGCGCATCTACTCTCATAGCTATTTCACGTTTTAATCTGCTTATCCAAAAAATCGATACCACCAATACTAACAGCAACGCCGCCACACTGGCAATTATACTGCGCCAGAGCCAGGTAAGATCGCGTTCTTCGGCAACCCCTACCCATCTCTGATGAATTCTGACTCTCTCTTCAATAGTTATGTCGGCAAGTGCTTTATTTATAATATCAGCCAATACAGACCAGTCATCCCGTACAGCAAAATATAATGACTGATCTCCCGTGGATGCCAAAGAAATATAACTAAGATTTGTAATTCCTTGTTCCCTGATTATGTAGTTCGAGGTTGCAAGATTGCCTACATAAGCAACTTCTTCGCCCGTAGCAACTGCAGCAAGAGCCTCTTCAACTGTTTTATACAAAACAGGTTCTATGCTGTTATAAAGTTTTATGAAACCGTGATGAGAACTATTTTCCTGCACAGCTACTCTTTGTCCATCAAGATCAGCCAAATTTTTTATGTCTTTATTCTTTTCGCTAAAATATATTACTCTCTGGAATTGATAATAAGGATCAGAAAAAATAAAATGCAATTCCCGGTCACTGTTTTTTGACACACATGGCAAAATATCAATTTGCTTATCAACAGCCAAACTATATGCCTCATTCCAGCTCAATCCCTCGCTCACCTCAAAAACAAGTCCGGTTCTCTTACTTACCAATTCTACATAATCACTGGCAATGCCTTTGTAGCTTCCATCATTGTCAATAAATTCAAAAGGTACAAAATCGGGATCTATTCCCATCCTTATTACAGGATTTTTTTGGATAAAATCAATTTCTTGCCGAGTAAAATCAATTTTTGCTTTGGTATCAGAAGCCAGAACCTGAACTTTACTAAAAAAAAGAATAGTAATAAGCATAGATATCACTATGATAAAAAGAAGATAAAGTCCGTATACTTGGTGTAAATTGAGAAATAAAAAAGAGCCACGAGCTCGCTTTCGGTATAATAGGTTTTGCGAAACTAACAACTGAAAGGAATGAGATCATGGCTCAAGTACATCTTACACTGGAAGACGAAATTCTTAAAGACCTTATGCTTGGAAATCGGGAGAACGGGGTGGCGAAATTACTGGAAAAAGTATTTGATGCGGTGCTGCGAGGACAGGCCAGCGAACAATTGAATGCCGAGCCGTATGAGCGAAGTGATGGACGTGTCAGCTATCGGAATGGCTATCGCGAGCGTACCCTGACAACTAGAGTAGGAACGCTGAT
>NZ_CDHP01000005.1:0-2601 GCF_900002895.1 Ercella succinigenes
CCTGTTTTCGAATTATGAAAAGTGAACTAAAGGCCAGACCTGTCTATCTAAAACGAGATGATCGTATTCTGGCTCACTTCCTGACCTGTTTTATAGCACTGCTGGTCTACCGAATCTTGACTAAGAAGATCCAATTGCGTCTGTCTGATGACAAGGCCAGCGGTGAAATGATTGTGAAAACACTTAGTGGAATGAATTTTCTGTTAAAGGATAACGATGGATATATTCCCACTTATACTCGAACTGACATAACAGATGCCCTACATGATGAGTTCGGATTCAGGACTGATTTAGAGTTTGTGCCCAAAAAAGAGATGCAAAAAATCGTCAAAAAGACAAAAAGTTAAAAGTAGACATTACGCACTTTTATATACAATGCTAAATGCCGAAAACGTCTGTAATACAGCCGTTTACGGCATTTCTCTTGCTTTCAACTGTCAAAGACAGGATATTCATATCTTCCAATATATTTTGTGATTTGTCAATATTGTTTATTAATGATTATCTAAAAAATATCAAATAATAAAAAATGTAAAAAAAGTGTTTAAAAATATACATAAACCAGCCTAAATGTTTTAATATTGCTTTAAATTAGCATTTAATATTATACATACAAAAATAATTATGTGATAAAAGTAAAAAGTATCGTTATGAAACCGGATTTCGACACTGAGATTAAAAATAAATTATTGATTTATCAATTGTTTTATGATTTTTGTTTGACATGCAAATTAAATGTAAAAAAATTAGTAGCGATTTGATTTTTAATTATAGAAAATCATTAAGCCAAGAACCAGGGGGTTTAGCAAAAATGCGACGGCAAGCAACTTCGATCTGAACTGGCAAACGGTAGACACCTATTGGGACATGACGCCGGAAGAATACGCGCAAAAGAGACAAACAATGTACAACAGCGGTATAGATGAATATCAGAATGTTGTACTTTAGTGGCTTTACGAGTATGAAGACATCAGCGCTGCGCAAATAAAGGATTGGCTGCAGGAACACTACAACGAGGTATTTAAGGACAGAACGGTTAGACGATTCGTTTTGAGCTTGCGTCAAGAACAAGACTTACTAAGAGTAAAAGGCAAGCGCGAATTTGAGGTCGTTCCTGAGATGCTACCAGGTAAGCAGCTGCAAGCGGGTTTTGGATTTTACAACGCCCGACGTCTTAGTGATGCTAGGATCAAACTATACTTTGTCATCTTCATTCTGGCTGTTAAACGAAATGTTAAACGACAGAATAAAATCTGCAAAAAAAGCAGAAAAACAACAAAATAAAATAGACACGACAAAATAACAGCAGGCTAGCGGGACACCCTTATAATTTATTCTAAGTCTGGAAATGACCTGTTTGCAGACTTGTACAGTTTTTCAGCTATAATCCTTGTCTGGCACCAAGTGCCAGACAAGGATATCAGAATAATCTCTTAAAAAGTCTTTAGTTCAGTTGATTTGCCGAATTTAATCAATAACTTTGTCTGGCACCAAGTGCCAGACAAGATTCAAAGTAACTTTGGCTGTAATGCCCTATTACCAGTTGATTTAAGGTATTGATCTTAAGACTAGAGTGCCCCCTAATAGTTGTCGTAGCAAAAATGCAGAAAGGAACCCTTAAATGGAACCTGAAAAAAACAAGCAACGACACATAGTAGACCGATCGAAACGCCATCCCAAGAGAATCAAGGATGCAGTGTTGAGAATGATGCTGCCGCCAGAGAATTTAGGGCCAAAAGCGATACATGAAATAGTAGGTGTACCCCCCCGACTTATGTATTGGCGTGCCATTTTCTCTGCACTTTTGGTGGACAGTTCCATTTTTCAAAGGTTTAATAAAATCTTTTCTAAATAATACCTATTATATATATGTATTTTCAACACACCTGATACTTTTAATTATCTTGTCTTAAACTGAAAAAGTAAAAGTATAAAAATACTAGTATGTAATAAACACATACATCTGAAAAGAGTGCATAGATGCCCTCAAGGAAACACCTGGCAAAAAGAGTGTCCAACGGAGCACAAGGGAACACCCGGCAACGTAGACAAAACGGGAAAAGAGGAAGTACATATTGATTGACAAAAGGAAAGTACGATGTTAATATAGTCGAGCACCTCACGAGAGCGTGAGGGGAGGAACCTTGAAAATTGAACAGTGTAAAAGACAAAAGACGAGCCAAAAATCAATTCTAACAAAGAGTTGAGCAAGTAAACAAAGAGCCAAAAGGTTCTCAAGTAAATTTATTTGAGAGTTTGATCCTGGCTCAGGATGAACGCTGGCGGCGTGCCTAACACATGCAAGTCGAGCGGGGTTTAATAAGGAAGTCTTAGGACGGAAAGATTAAACCTAGCGGCGGACGGGTGAGTAACACGTGAGCAACCTGCCTTTAGCTGGGGAATAACACTGGGAAACCAGTGCTAATACCGCATAACATCTACTTTAGGCATCTAGAGTAGATCAAAGGAGAAATCCGGCAAAAGATGGGCTCGCGTCCGATTAGATAGTTGGTAGGGTAAAGGCCTACCAAGTCAACGATCGGTAGCCGGACTGAGAGGTTGAACGGCCACATTGGGACTGAGACACGGCCCAGACTCCTA
>NZ_CDHP01000007.1:0-20082 GCF_900002895.1 Ercella succinigenes
TTCAATTGTTCGCTGGCCTGTCCTCGCAGCACCGCATCAAATACTTTTTCCAGTAATTTCGCCACCCCGTTCTCCCGATTTCCAAGCATAAGGTCTTTAAGAATTTCGTCTTCCAGTGTAAGATGTACTTGAGCCATGATCTCATTCCTTTCAGTTGTTAGTTTCGCAAAACCTATTATACCGAAAGCGAGCTCGTGGCTCTTTTTTATTTCTCAATTTACACCAAGTATACGGACTTTATCTGCACCGGATGCCGTATATGTAGTTGTCAGCAATCCTGTTGATATTCTAACCTATGTATTCCATAAAGTTTCAGGATTACCCGAAGGACAGATTATAGGATCTGGAACAATTCTTGATACTGCAAGGTTAAGGGCAAGATTGTCTGAGTACTACAAAATAAGTCAGAAGAATGTACATGCTTATGTTTTTGGTGAGCACGGAGATACATCTTTTGTGCCTTGGTCATTGGCAAACATATCAAGTATTGATATTGATAAATACCATGAATGTCTTGAATCTGACAGAATGATTCCAAAGCTTAATTATGAAGAAGTTGAAGAATACATGCGTAAATCAGGTGCCAAAATTATAGACCGCAAAGGCGCAACTTATTATGCTGTTTCGATTTCTGTTTGCCATATTTGCAAATGCCTTTTCAACAGCATTGAGACATCACTTACAGTATCCACAATGATGAAAGGTGAATATGGAATAGAAGATGTTTGCCTAAGTACATTATCCACTATCGGTAAGGGCGGAGTTTCTGGTAGAATTCTTACACCTCTCACAGATGAAGAGCAAATTAAACTTCATAAGAGTGCAGATGCTTTAAAAGGTGTTATAAATAGTCTTAATATTTAATTTCAATATAGAAGAGCTTAGGCACTGGATAGCAAGTGTTTAATGCAGAAATAAGGGGAGGAAATTGTATATGCAGTATCGTACAGAAAGTGATTCAATGGGAGAAATGCAGGTGCCTGCAGATCGTTACTGGGCCGCTCAGACACAGCGCAGTTTGCTGAACTTCCAAATAGGCGGAGAAATAATGCCTCGTGAAATCACACAGGCATTCGGCATGCTAAAAAAAGCAGCCGCAGTTGCAAATTTCAATCTAGGTAAAATGGATGTAGAAAAGAAAGATATAATTGCAAAAGCTTGTGATGAGGTTATCTCCGGTAAGTTAAATGATCATTTCCCTCTGGTTGTATGGCAGACAGGAAGTGGTACGCAGTCAAATATGAATGCTAATGAAGTTATAGCTAATCGTGGTAATGAAATAGCTGGTAAAAAGCTGCTCCATCCAAATGATCATATTAATATGTCACAAAGTTCTAACGATACCTTCCCGACAGCAATGCATATAGCTGCTGTTATTACGATTGAAGATGACCTGCTGCCTGTGATAGATCAGTTCATTGACACCCTGAAACGTCTGGAAAAAGAGAATGAAGACGTTGTAAAGAGTGGGAGAACACATCTTCAGGATGCGACACCTATCAAATTTTCTCAAGAAATCAGCGGTTGGCGCAATATGATGGAAAAAGCAAAAGAAATGCTCAAGCTTGCATTGCCAGGATTAAAAGAGCTTGCTTTGGGCGGGACAGCTGTAGGTACAGGCTTAAATGCTCCTAAGGAATTTGGTGAAGAGGTTGCCAAAGCTGTTTCAGAAATAACCGGCCGGGAATTTATAACTGCTGAAAACAAATTTCATTCACTTACCGCCAAGGATGAGCTTGTCTTTGCCCATGGTGCTTTAAAAGCTCTTGCTGCGAATTTGATGAAAATAGCTAATGATATTCGCTGGTTGGCCAGTGGGCCTCGTTGTGGACTGGGAGAGATTTTCATTCCGGAAAATGAACCAGGAAGTTCAATTATGCCTGGTAAGGTCAACCCGACACAGTGTGAAGCAATAACAATGGTTGCGGTTCAGGTAATGGCTAACGATGTAGCTGTAGGCATAGCCGCTTCACAAGGTAATTTTGAATTAAACGTATACATGCCTGTAGGTATATACAATTTCCTCCAGTCAGTACGTTTGCTGGCAACCGGCCTCAAGTCATTCCATGATAATTGTGTTGCCGGCATCGTCGCTGACAGAGAAAAAATGAAGAGTAATCTTCACAATTCTCTTATGCTGGTTACAGCGTTGAATCCTTATATAGGTTATGACAATGCTGCCAAGACAGTAAAAAAAGCTCACAAAGAAAATATTTCACTCAAAGAAGCTTGTGTAATGCTGGGCTTCCTAACGGCAGAAAAATTCGATGAAGTTTTCAAACCGGAGGAAATGGTCTGATTAAAAGATTATCTGCCGTTTGACGGCTTTATATAAAAATTCGGGAATTCTAGGGAGAGGTTCTATGATTTTTGATTATTATCCAGGCTGTACATTAAAAACAAAAGCCAAAGATCTGGACAATTATGCTCGCTTGTCGGCAGAAGCTCTGGGCATTGAAATGCGGGAGCTGAAAGACTGGCAGTGTTGCGGTGCTGTTTATCCTATGGGAAAGGATGAAATTGCACCCAAATTGTCTTCGGTCAGAGCTTTAGCCGCAGCCAGAGACAATGAACGTGACCTGCTGACATTATGTTCAGCCTGTCATCATGTAATGAAAAGAGTCAATAATGATATATTGACTGATGAAGAAATTCGCAATAAAGCAAACAATTATATGGAGCCGGAAACTGTATATAATGGCGAAACAAAGGTAGTTCACTACCTTGAAATGCTCAGAGATACAGTTGGCTTTGATCGTTTGAAAAAAATGGTCAAAAAGCCGTTAACCGGCAAAAAAATAGGTGCTTATTATGGCTGCCTCTTACTTCGTCCAGGCAAAGTAATGGCCTTTGATAATCCGGAAAATCCTAAAATAATGGAAGATTTTATCAGAGCTATAGGCGCTGAGCCGGTGATATATCCATACCGTAATGAATGCTGTGGAGGATATATTACGATCGAAGATAAAGAGTCTGCAAGCAAAAAATGTGAAAAAGTTATAAGTTCGGCTTTGGCAAAAGAAGCAGATATGCTGATTACAGCATGTCCTCTGTGTCTATACAACATAGATATTAATGCAAATGATGAAAAAAATACCAGACTGCCGATTTATTATTTCACCGAGCTGCTTGCTCAGGCATTGGACGTATAAGGAGGCAAAAGCATGCATCAAAATCAAAAAACTCAGGCTGAATTTATCAGACGTGTCAGCGGAGTAAATCCCAGACATTGTATGAAATGCGGTAAATGCACAGCCACCTGTCCGGCCTTTGAAGAGATGGATATAAGTCCACATAAATTTGTTTCATTGGTTGAAAAGGGTGAAGTAAGCAAACTTCTCGAATCGCAATCTATCTGGAAATGTTTGTCCTGTTTTGCCTGTGTAGAACGCTGTCCGCGCGGTGTTGAGCCCGCAAATATTATCGAAGCGGTTAGATTATCTGTAATCCGTAAGCAGAATGCAAATTATCTGTCAGCGGATGAGATTCCTGAATTGCTTGACAGTAAGCTGCCACAGCAGGCAATAACAAGTGCCTTCCGAAAATATAGTAAATAAGAAGAGGTGAGACAAATTGCAGAAGATAGGCGTATTCGTATGCTGGTGTGGCACTAATATAGCTGCAACAGTTGATATAGAAACAGTAGTGGAAGCTATGAAATCTGAACCAGGTGTAGTTCTTTCTACAGACTACCAATACATGTGTTCGGAAGCTGGTCAGAATATATTAAAAAATGCAATCAAGGAACATGGACTTACAGGAATAGTTGTATGTGCCTGTTCACCGAGAATGCATGAATCTACATTTAGAAATGCTGCCAAAGCTGTGGGGATTAACCCCTATATGGTAGAAATTGCCAATATCCGTGAGCAATGCTCCTGGATACATAAAGATAAAGCTGAAGCAACCGCGAAAGCTGTTATCCTGGCAAGAACCGCTGTTGCTAAGGTCAATCTGAATGCTCCACTGACACCAGGTAAAAGTGATGTTGTAAAAAGAGCACTTGTTATCGGTGGAGGGATTGCAGGTATTCAGTCAGCTCTTGATATAGCCGAGGCTGGTTATGAAGTTGATATTGTTGAAAAGCAGCCGACCATAGGTGGCAAAATGGCGCAGTTGGACAAAACTTTTCCTACTCTGGACTGTGCGGCCTGTATCCTGACTCCTAAAATGGTGGATGCAGCACAACATGAAAACATTAAGATGTATACCTACAGCGAAGTAGATGAAGTCTCGGGATTTGTAGGTAATTTTAGCGTTAAGATAAGGCAGAAGGCTCGTTGCGTAAAAACAGACATATGCAGCGGCTGTGGCATTTGTACAGAAAAATGTCCGTCTAAAAAGGCCAAAAACGAATTTAATATGGGTCTTAACAATCGCGGTGCCATATATATTCCTTTTGCCCAGGCAATTCCAAATGTTCCGGTCATTGATCAAGAACAGTGTATAAAATTTAAAACCGGAAAATGTGGATTGTGTGCAAAAGTATGTCCGGCAGACGCAATTGACTTTGAACAAAAAGATGAGATTATCGAAAAGAAATATGGTGCTGTGGTTTTAGCTACAGGATTCAACACAATTTCTCTTGAGAAATTTGATGAATTCCAGTACTCACAAAGCCCTGATGTAATCACATCACTTGAGCTTGAAAGATTAATGAATGCAGCCGGCCCGACAGGTGGCAAATTGCTTAGACCTTCTGACAAAAAGCCTCCTAAGTCAATGGTCTTTGTTCAGTGCGTCGGTTCAAGAGATACAAGTGGCTGTGGAAAAACCTATTGTTCAAAAATCTGTTGTATGTATACCGCTAAACATACCATGCTTATTAGAGAAAAATATCCTGATGTAGATGTCCATGTATTTTATATTGATGTTAGAACACCAGGCAAAAATTTTGACGAGTTTTACAGACGCGCTGCAGAGGACTACGGCGTGAATTATATAAAAGGAATGGTCGGGAAAGTTGCTCCCGTAAATGATAAACTTCTGGTTCAGGGATCGGATTTGATTGCTGACGAGCAGGTTTTCATTGAAGCTGATATGGTAGTTCTGGCAACCGCTATTGAGCCGGATCAGACTGCAAAAGGTCTTGCTACCATGTTGACTGCAAGTATCGATACTAATAACTTCTTTACCGAAGCGCATCCCAAACTGCGTCCGGTAGAAAGCCCTACGGCAGGTGTTTTCCTCTCCGGTGTCTGCCAGGGTCCCAAAGACATTCCTGAGACAGTTTCCCAGGCCTCTGCAGCAGCTGTAAAAGTAATCGGTCTGCTATCTAAAGATAAACTGCTGAGCAATCCATGCGTTGCAATGTCTAATGAGATGTTATGTAATGGCTGCTCAAATTGTCAGCATGTTTGCCCTTACGGTGCTATTGATTATATAGAAAAAGAGCTTCGTATAAACGGCAAAAATGAGACACGTCGCCTTGCTCTGGTAAATGAAGCTGTATGTCAAGGCTGCGGAGCCTGTACAGTTGTCTGTCCGTCAGGAGCGATGGATCTCAAAGGCTTTACAAATAAGCAGATAATGGCGGAGGTAGATGCGATATGTCGATAGAAAATAAAGAGTTTAAACCTCTTATCGTTGCATTTTGCTGCAACTGGTGCAGTTATGCCGGAGCAGATCTTGCAGGCACAAGCCGTCTGGCATATCCTGCCGAGGTTAAAGTAATCCGTGTGCCTTGTTCCTGCCGGGTTAACCCTATGTTTGTCCTTCGTGCATTTCAACGTGGTGCGGATGGGGTCATAATTGCAGGATGTCATCCTGGGGATTGTCATTATACAACAGGTAATTACTATGCCCGTCGTCGTATGACCGTACTGTTCAGTATGTTGGATTATCTTGGTATAGAGAAAGAAAGAACCAGAGTAGACTGGATATCAGCTGCGGAAGGTGTAAAATTCTCTACCGTTATGAATGATTTTTCCAAAAAAATACATGAGCTGGGAGAGAACAAGAAGCTGGGGGATATGAGATGCAAAACGATAATAGATCAATAAAAGAAATAGCAGAGCATATACTTGAATCTAAACAGGCAGATAGACTGTTGGGTTGGGAAACCGGTGAATTTTTCTATGACCATACTCCGGCAGTATTTTCTTCCGTTGCTGAACTGGATCGTTTTGTATATGATCATTTCTGCGGCAGTAATTTAAGTAAGTTTCTGGTTAAAGAGAGTAAAAAAGAAGGAAAAATAGCTGTATTGCTAAAGCCTTGCGATAAATACAGTTTCAATCAGCTGGTAAAAGAACATAGAGTGAATGTTGAAAACATTTATCCAGTTGATTTAGAATGCAGCGGCATGATAGATATTGATAAAATCAAACTAAAAGGAATCAAAGGCATTAAAAGTATTGTTGAAGACGGCGATCTGTTGAAGGTAGAAACTATGTATGGCAGTAAGACTTGCAGCAAAGAAGATGTTCTGCTGGATAAATGTCAGACCTGCAAAGATAGAATTGATGTCAACCGTTTTGCCGGTGTAGAAGAGCTGGAAAAAATGACATCAGAACAAAGATATGAGTTCTGGCGCAGTGAACTTTCTAAATGCATTAGATGCAATGCCTGTCGTAACGCCTGCCCTGCATGTACATGTGAACAGTGCGTCTTCGATAATGTACATTCGGGTATAGCCAGCAAAGCAAATTCAGATAGCTTTGAAGAAAATCTTTTCCACATAATTCGTGCTTTCCATGTAGCAGGTAGATGCACGGACTGCGGTGAATGTTCACGCGTATGTCCACAGGGAATTCCCCTACACCTTCTTAATCGTAAGGTTATTAAGGATACCAATGAGCTTTATGGAGAATATCAGGCGGGAGAAGATACCGAAAGCAAGGGTCCTTTGACCAGCTTTGATTATAATGATGCCGAACCGGATATTGTAAAAGAAAGAGGGGGCGATAAATAATGCAGAATCAATTTTATAAAATGCCGATGTCAAGCATAAATAAGCTCTTCGATCTAATATCCGCAGAGCAAGAGCTTTATCTGCCGCTTGAAAAAAACGGGAAAGTTCAGTTTGCTCAAAAAACACAGGAAACAACACAAGATCAGATTAGATTAGATGTTTTAAACACTGTTAAATCGGCAAAGGACTTGTTTTTTCCGCAAAGCGAAAATCTCGTTGCATTTAAAAACAAAGGTAAAAAAATAGATATTATAGAGAACAGAGAGCAGATCGATCCTTTTGTAGTATTTGGTGTCCGTGCTTGTGATGCCAAAAGTTTTGAAATTCTTGATCTGGTATTTTTAAGTGATCCGGTTGACACATATTACGCTGCACGCAGAAAGCAGGGAACGGTAATTACTTTAGGCTGTAATGAGCCAGAAGAAACTTGCTTTTGTAAGGCTTTTGATATAGATGCTGCAGAACCAGGTGCCGATGTGGAAACATGGATAGCTAAAGACATTTTGTATTGGCATCCTCTTACTGAAAAAGGTGAAAATCTGACACAAAAAGCAAAGTCTCTGTTTGAAACTGATCAGAGTGATTCTGATAAAGAAACGGCAGAGCCGGATGTACTGACAGCACATAAAAAGCAGATCAGAGAAATAATAGATCAGCTTCCATTTAGTGATTTGAGCTTAAATAAATTTAAGCCAGAAGCATTAAAAGAAATTTTCGAATCACCTAAATGGCAGGATTTATCGCAGGCTTGTATCGGTTGCGGCACATGTACCTTTATCTGCCCTACCTGCCAGTGCTATGATATTCGCGATTATGATACCGGTAATGGTGTACAAAGGTACCGTTGCTGGGATTCATGCATGTATTCCGACTTTGTTACAATGGCTCATGGCAATCCTCGTACCAGCCAGATTGAGAGATTCCGTCAACGCTTTATGCATAAACTGGTTTATTTCCCTGCAAATAACGATGGCGAATATTCCTGTGTAGGCTGTGGAAGATGTTTAACCAAGTGCCCAAGCTCAATGAATATCGTAAAAGTCATAAAAACTCTGGGAGGTGCGGAAAATGTGTAATTGTGATTGCCACCAAGAGGTGCATGAGTCTGCCGGACATACAGCAGAATCTTTGATTCCTTTAATTGGAATTGTAACTGATGTACGTATAGACACGCCAGATGTTAAGACTTTCCGTGTAACTGCTCCGGATGGTGGAGTTTGTTTTGATTATGTGCCGGGACAATGTGCCATGCTTTCAATTCCTGCTATTGGTGAGGCTATGTTTTCTATTACCTCTTCACCTACAAATACAGAATATATGGAATTTAGCATAAAGAAATGTGGTACTTTGACTGACTGGCTGCATCAGATAGAGACAGAGCAACAGGTAACAATTCGTGGTCCTTATGGCAATGGTTTTCCTGTTGAAACTACTCTCAAAAATAAAGATCTGTTATTTATTGCAGGTGGTATCGGTCTTGCTCCTTTACGTTCTGTTATCAATTATTGCATTGACAACAGGCAAAATTATGGCAGCATTGATATCGTATATGGTGCTAGATCGGCAGATGATCTTGTAGATATAGACGAATTAAAAAATGTCTGGAGTAATCTCGAAAATGTTAATGTTCATCTGACTATAGATAATCAACAGGAAGGCTGGGATGGGCATGTTGGCTTTGTTCCAAATTATGTAAAAGAACTGGGTTTTGATGTCAATAAGACCGCCCTTGTCTGTGGTCCGCCGATTATGATCAAATTTACACTTGGTGCTTTGCAGGAGATTGGATTTGAAAAAACACAGGTTTATACCACAATGGAATTAAAAATGAAATGTGGTGTAGGTAAATGTGGACGTTGTAATATAGGTTCGAAATATGTTTGCAAAGACGGCCCTGTATTCCGCTGTGACGAGCTGGATGAATTACCGGCAGAATATTAATGTAAAGCAGTTTTCCCGGCATTGTGAATTGCCGGTACCTGAGATTTGGAGGTCTATATAATGAGAGACATGGTAAATGTATTTATAATGGGCAAGAAATATTCTGTGCCCGCTGAGCTTACTATAATGGGAGCTATGGAATATGCCGGCTATCAGCTGGTAAGAGGTTGTGGTTGCCGTAATGGTTTTTGTGGAGCTTGTGCAACTATATACAGAATAAAGGGAAATACGCAATTGCAGGTATGTCTGGCTTGTCAAAAGCAAGTTGAAGATGATATGTATCTGGCAACTATGCCTTTCTTCCCTTTGGTTAAACAAAATTATAATATAGAAGAAATTAAACCTACTGAACAGATCATGATGCAGCTTTATCCTGAAATATACAAATGTATTGGTTGTAATGCCTGTACCAAAAGCTGTACACAGGAACTGGATGTTATGCAATATATTGCATATGCTCAGCGTGGCGAATATGATAAATGTGCTGAGGAATCTTTTGATTGTGTAATGTGCGGTGTTTGTTCATCACGTTGTCCGGCAGGAATCTCACATCCACAGGTTGCTCTGCTTGCAAGAAGGCTGACAGGTAAATATATAGCACCTGAAGCAGAACATCTTTCCAAAAGAGTCAGTGAGATCAATAATGGTGATTTCAAAGCTGCTATGGAAGCGATTATGCAAAAATCAATTGATGAAATGAAGGAACTCTACAACAATAGAGAAATTGAGAAATAAGCAACCTGGAGGATATATACGATGTTTTCGAAAGAGATGATGGACTCAATCAAAAAAGTAGAAGCAAGCAGACAGGAGCGTATCAGTGCTAATTTACGCAGAATGACTGCTGAAGAGAAAGAAAATCTGCTTAAGGAATATCACCCTGATTTTGTAGAAGATGGCTTTGCCAACCTGCAGGTTGGTCCTAATAAAGGTGAAAAGGTACCGCATGAGCTTGCTGCTTTATTGCAAGCAAACAGTCGTCTTGCACAGATGAAAGGTCTGGAAAATCTAGAACAGTTTGAAGCCGAATTGATTGAACCAGACTATGATGTAGAAGTTTTGATCATTGGCGGAGGCGGCTCAGGAGCATCTGCTGCTATTGAGGCAAATGAAGGCGGCGCAGATGTTATGATAGTGACAAAACTGCGTATGGGCGATGCCAATACAATGATGGCAGAAGGTGGCATACAGGCTGCCGACAAGGAAAATGATTCTCCGGCAACACATTATCTGGATGCTCTTGGTGGTGGTCACTATACTAATAAACCAGAGCTGCTTTATAAACTGGTTACAGAAGGTCCGGATTGTGTAAAATGGCTTAATGATCTTGGTGTGATGTTCGATAAAGATGAGCAAGGCAATATGATCACAACACATGGTGGTGGTACATCACGTAAGAGAATGCATGCTGCCAAAGATTATTCCGGTGCTGAAATTATGCGTGTTTTGCGTGATGAAGTTCAAAACCGCCAGATCCCGATCGTTGATTTTACAGCTGCTATAGAATTAATATTAGATGAAAACGGTAATGCAGCCGGAGCCGTTCTGATGAATCTGGAAACACAGGAAATATTGATCGCAAGAGCCAAAACAGTAGTTATAGCCACTGGTGGAGCGGGGAGATTGCATTATCAGAATTTCCCGACATCAAATCATTATGGGGCTACAGCTGATGGTCTGATTTTAGGCTACAGAGCAGGAGCTGCGCTACTTTATGCTGATACTTTACAGTATCATCCAACAGGTGTTGCTTATCCTTCACAGATATTCGGTGCTCTTGTTACGGAAAAAGTACGATCTCTGGGAGCACAGCTGGTTAATAGAGATGGAACAGCTTTCATGAATCCTCTGGAAACACGAGATGTTTCTGCTGCTTCAATTATCAGGGAATGCCGCACAAATAAGAAAGGTATTTCTACAGGCGAGGGTGAAGGTGTATGGCTTGATACACCAATGATAGAAGCTATACATGGTGAAGGAACTATCGAAGCCAGAATACCAGGTATGATGAGAATGTTCGGTAAATATGATATAGATATTCGCAAAGTGCCGATTCTTGTTTATCCTACTCTCCATTATCAAAATGGCGGTCTGAAAATTAATGCAGATGGTTTGACAGACATAGACAATCTCTTTGTAGCAGGAGAAGCTGTTGGTGGCATACATGGAAGAAACAGATTAATGGGCAATTCCTTGCTAGATATTATCGTTTTTGGTAGAAATGCCGGCAGGAATGCAGCTCAAAAATGTAAATCTGCAAATCCAGGACGTTTGACATTAAGTCATGTTAATAAATTTGCTGCAGAGCTGGAACAGGCAGGGATAAAAAGTGATATGGTTTCTCCATTGCTTCTGCCAACTTATACTCATGGCAGAGAAGATGATTAAGCAGGGGGCATCATAGTGGAGCTGATATTTGTTTTCCTAATTGCTGCTGTTGGCTATCTTGTAGGCAGCATTAAAATAAAAGGGATAGAACTGGGAACAGCAGGCGTTTTGCTTGTAGCTCTGATCTTCGGTCATTTTGGAGCTGAAGTACCTGCCTTTGTGAATGGTCTGGGAATTGCTTTGTTTGTAACATCTGTTGGGTTTATTGCCGGCCCAAAATTTTTCCGTAATCTCAGGAAAAATGCCTCATCATATGTACTGCTAGGGGCGATAGTAGTACTGGCCGGAACTGCAGCTTGTATTGCTGTCATTACCCTAGGCGGTGTTCCATCAGCATTGGCGACCGGTCTTTTTGCCGGTGCCCTGACCAGCACCCCAGCTCTGGCTGCAGCCACGGAAGCCGTGACTGCAGCAGAATCCCAAATGGTGGCAGTAGGATACGGTGTAGCTTATCCTTTTGGCGTCATCGGTGTGGTTATGTTTGTTCAGGTTATACCCAAAATACTTAAAGTTAATATGGCTGATGAGAGAAGTAAATTCGAGTCAGCCAATTTGGTTGAAATAAAACCTTATAGCAAAAAGCTGATCAATTGTGATCCTATGGGAATGATGGCTTTCAGTGCTGCTGTTGTTCTGGGTGTATTAATTGGACGTGTATCTATTCCTCTTCCCGGAGGAGCAAGTTTTGCTCTGGGTACTTCAGGAGGGCCTCTAATATCAGGTTTGGTATTTGGACATTTTGCTCATATTGGCAGAATAAATCTGCAGGTCAAAAAAAATGTTCTAGAAGTTTTCCGCGAGTTCGGATTGGTTTTATTTCTTATAGCCGCCGGTACTAATGGTGGTCGTGGTTTTGTAGCTGTCCTTGCTGAGCATGGTGCGATGTTATTTGTATATGGTGCGGTAATAACAATGCTTCCTTTACTTGCCGGATACTTTTTTGCCAGCAAAGTCTTAAAGCTTAACTTGTTTAATAATTTGGGTTCTATCTGCGGTGGTATAACTAGCACGCCGGCACTTGGAACTTTGATCAGTGTAACAGGAACAAGTGACATTGCTACAGCTTACGCTGCTACATATCCAATTGCTCTTGTGCTGGTAGTGCTTTCCGCTCAGTTTATGGCGATAATTTTTTAATAAACAATCACATAAGAAGGATATTAAGAGGAGCGTACTTATGAAAATTACAGTATGTATAGGTAGTTCATGCCATCTCAAAGGTTCCAGACAGGTTGTCGAGCAACTACAGCAGATGATTTCTGTTAATAAACTAGAAGAGAAAATAGAATTAAGCGGGACATTCTGTATGGGAAATTGTGAAAAAGGGGTTAGTGTCACTCTTGATGATCAGCCTTTTTCCTTAACTCCTGAAAGTACGGAAGCTTTTTTTGAAAATCAACTTTTGCCGAAAGTGCAAAAAGAATAAATAATTTTAAAAGATAGAAGGCGAGTAAAATGTTAAATATCTCCTCAGCTATTCTTAAACTGAAAAAATCTAATTGTAAAAACTGTCATAAATGTATCAGAAACTGTCCTGTAGGATCTATTCGTTTTTCGGATCATCAGGCACACATCGTGAATCAAGAATGTATTCTTTGCGGACAATGTTTCGTAGTATGCCCGCAAAATGCTAAAAAAATCAGAAATGATCTTGCTCTGGCAAAAGAACTAATTGGTTCCGGCGCCAGAGTAATTGCCAGTATTGCTCCTTCTTTTGCCGCTAATTTCCCCAATACAGATATATATGAATTTGAAAAGGTACTGCGAAAGCTGGGCTTTTTTTCTGTTGAGGAAACGGCAATAGGAGCAACCATAGTAAAAAGCGAATATGAAAAAATAATATCTTCAAAGCAGCAGGATATAGTTATTTCTTCATGCTGTCATACGGTTAATCTGCTTATACAAAAACATTATCCAGAGGCTTTGCCCTGGCTGGCTGATGTAATTACTCCTATGCAGGCACATTGTCTTGATATTAAAAAAAGATATCCTGATGCAAAGACTGTATTTATTGGTCCTTGTATATCAAAAAAAGACGAGGCTGAACAAATCTCAAAAGCTACTGATTGTGTGCTTACTTTTGAAGAGCTCGATCAATGGCTCGAAGAAGAAAACATTAAAATAGAAAATAATGAGAAAATACAACAAGAACTTATTAGGGACAAAGTTTCTGAAAAGTCTGCTGTTTTATGGCCGGATAGAGACAAAAGTGGGAAAACAAGATTTTTCCCTACCAGTGGCGGCATTATTAAAAGCATGAATTGCCAATATGAAGACTTTAGCTATCTGGCTATAGATGGTATGGAAAATTGCTTATCCGCTCTGCAGGAGATAATAGCTGGCAGTATTAAGTCTTGTTTTATAGAGATGTCAGCTTGTTCAGGCAGCTGTGTAGGCGGACCTGTCATGAGTAGAAATTTCCATCGTCCGGTGCAAAATTATAGTCAGGTTGCAGCAGGTGCAGGCTATCAGGATTTTCCTGTTGAAATGCTGCCAACTGAATTGCTAAAGGCAAATTATAGTGTACAGAAATTAGACCACAGAACCCCCGATGATATTGAAATAAAAGCTATTCTCAAACAAATTGGTAAAACAAAACCAGAGCATGAACTTAACTGCGGTACCTGCGGTTATGATACATGTCGTAAAAAGGCAATAGCAGTTTATCAAGGCAAAGCTGATCTGAGCATGTGTTTGCCTTTTCTAAAGGAAAAAGCAGAGAGCTTTTCAGATAATATTATTAATAATACGCCGAATGGGATAATTGTAGTAGATGAGAATTATCAGGTTCAGCAGATTAACAAGGCTGCCTGCAGGATAATGAATCTGAGGAGTCCAGATGATGTGCTTGGGGATCAGGTTGTCAGAATAATGGATCCTAAACCGTTTATGGATGTGCTGCAAACAAGACAAAATATCCATGGCAGGCGAACTTATTTAGCCGAATACAAAAAATATGTTGAAAAGAGCATAATACTTGACCGCGAATTTAATCTGGTGATTTGTATAATGCATGATGTTACAGATGAAGAAAAAGAAAGGGAAAAGAAAGAATCTATACGGCACCAGACAACTGAAATAGCTGACAAAGTCATTGAGAAGCAGATGCGTGTTGTCCAGGAGATAGCTTCTTTGCTTGGAGAAACTACAGCTGAAACTAAAATTGCTCTTGCCAAACTAAAGGAGTCTATTTCAGATGAATAATCTGTGTACTGATATTGGTTATCGCAGCCTTAATAAATATGGCGAGTTATTGTGCGGCGATCATGTGGATGTAGTAGAACAAACAGATAATCCTAGATCAAAAGTAGTAGTTCTGGCAGATGGTTTGGGTAGTGGTGTTAAAGCCAATATTCTCTCGACTTTGACATCAAAAATAATATCTACCATGATGGCCGAAGGTTTGGATATAGAAGATTGTGTAGCAACAATTGCTGATACTCTGCCTGTATGTGCGGTAAGAGGGGTAGCATATTCAACTTTCAGCATAATTCATTTGATAGATAATGAAGAAGCGGAAATAATACAATACGACAATCCACATGTTATCTTGCTTAGAAACGGAAAGTTTCTTGAATTGCCTGCAACCATGGTTCGTATTGGTGGTAAGGAAATTTATAAATCACATGTACTGCTGCAGGAAAACGATGTTTTTATAGCAATGAGTGATGGAGCCATACATGCGGGTGTTGGTAAGACCCTTAATTTTGGCTGGCAGAGAGAAAACATCATAGACTTTGCTGAGACCTTTTATGATATAGGATATACGGCAAAAACCTTATCAACAATATTGCTGGATAAATGTAATGAACTTTATGGCGGTCAACCAGGCGATGATACCACCATCTGTGTAGTAAAAATACGCAAAAGAGAGCCGATGAGTCTTGTTATCGGACCGCCGGCAAATCCAAAAGATTGTTCCAAAATGATGTCGCTGTTTTTTTCTAAAGAGGGTAAACACATAGTTTGTGGTGGAACCACATCCATGATAGCCTCAGATTTTCTTGGCAAAAAATTAGTTCCCCTACTAGAGTTTCCAGATCCGGAAATACCTCCTATTGCCAGAATAGAAGGTGTAGATCTTGTAACCGAAGGTGTAATAACTATAAATAAAGTTTTAAGCTATGCTCAGAATTATCTGGCAGATAATGAAGCATATACTGAATGGTCATTTAAAAAAGATGGTGCTTCCCAAATTACAAGATTACTTTTTGAAGAAGCTACAGATATAAATTTTTATGTGGGCAAAGCCATCAATCCGGCACATCAAAATCCTGATCTGCCTATAAATTTTAATATCAAAATGAGACTCGTAGATGAATTGGCAACCTGTCTTAGGAAAATGGGTAAAAACATAAAATTGAGTTATTTCTGAGAAGGGCTGCCATACAGTAATTTAAATATCAGGCAAAGTATTTTTCGTTAAACAGAAGGGAGTTCTTTGTGAGGAAGTTTGATACACAGGTTCAATATTTAAAATATAAAGTTCTGCGCGAGGTTGTGAAACATGCCTGGAAGGGTGATTTGCTTAATCATATAACAGAAATACCCAAAAATATTATTCCAGGTAAAAACCCTTCGATGCGCTGCTGTGTTTATAAAGAGAGAGCTATTTTATCTGAACGTGTAAAGTTGGCAATGGGTGGAGATATAAATAACCCTAATGTTATAGAGGTAATAGATATCGCCTGTGATGAGTGCCCTGTAGGTGGATATGAAGTAACCGAAGCTTGCCGAGGTTGTATTGCTCATCGCTGCGAAGATGTTTGTGCTAAGGGTGCGATCAGTTTTGATCATGATCAAAAAGCATATATAGATAAATCAAAATGTATAGAATGTGGCAGATGTGCTGTTGTTTGCCCTTTTAGTGCAATTGCCAACAATAAAAGACCTTGTGAAAAAGCCTGTAAAATTAAGGCGATATCGATGAATGACAGTAAAACGGCTGCGATAGATAATGACAAATGCATATCTTGCGGAGCTTGTGTATATCAGTGTCCTTTTGGTGCTATTATGGATAAATCATATATTCTTGATGTGATAAGTTTGCTTAAAAGCAGTCAACAAGAAAAGATGAAAGTGTATGCTGTAGTAGCTCCTTCTGTTTCCAGTCAATTTACATATGCAAAATTGGGGCAGGTTATCAGTGGTATCAAAAAACTTGGCTTTTATCATGTTGTAGAGGCTGCACTAGGCGCCGATATAGTAGCAGCTTCAGAAAGCCGGGAACTGGCAGAAAAAGGTTTCCTTACGAGTTCTTGTTGTCCATCATTCGTAGATTATGTGCATAAGCAGTTTCCACAGCTTACAGATAAGATATCGCATAATCTTTCACCAATGGCTGCTATCGCCAGCTATATTAAGAAATCTTCCGAAAATGCCAGAGTTGTTTTTATTGGTCCATGCACAGCAAAAAAAATGGAATTTCAGCAGGAACGTGTCAAACCATATATCGACAGTGTAATTACTTTTGAAGAGCTACAGGCATTATTTGATGGAGCGGAAATAGACATATGTGAATTGCCAGAGGATGTACTTGATAATGCCTCTTATTATGGAAGAATATTTGCCCGCACCGGCGGTTTAAGTGATGCGGTGGCACAGGCGATCAAAGAACAGGAAATAAAGGACTTTGAGTTCAAACCTGTTGTTTGTGATGGTATTGACGCTTGTAGAATGGCTTTGTTAAAAGCATCAAAAAACGTGTCTGCAGGAAACTTTATTGAGGGTATGGCTTGTGAAGGTGGCTGCATAGGCGGTGCCGGCTGTCTGACGCATGGTGCAAAAGACAAATCACAGGTAGATAAATATGGTAGGGAAGCCTATGAAAAAACCATCACAGAGGCCATAAGCGTTCTTAAGTAATTTAATTAGTTAAAAAACTTTTCTTTCTAACTTGTCTGCCTGCTGTTAAACAGCAGGCGGTTAAGAGGAGTATTATACCAAATGCAGATGCAGTGTTGTTTTCACCTGTTTTAGGAATACTTCCCATATTATTCGCCTCTTCTTTTGCAGCAGCAGACGATTCAGGGTTAGCAGAATCATTACTATTTAACGAGTCGCTGTTATTTGTATTATCAGCTGGTAAGCTGCTGTTATCGGTTCCTTGAGCAGGATTGGTCGAAGGTGAATTGTTATCAGTTCCGGGATTGCCACCTGTGTTAGATCCAGTATCAGTTCCAGGATTGTTGTTATCAGTATCGCCGTCATTATTACCACCTTGATCAGGATCATCATCATTGGTTGGTGTGTAAGCAAAAGACAGTAAATCGGTAGATGCACCCCATAAATTAACAGGTTCACTATTTTCATCTGTAACTGCAAGCGTTCCTGCCAATGGTATCAAGCTCCAGTATGTATAACCAAAACCCGGTTCGTTGCCTGTGATAAAGGCAATTGTATGACCGGCAGGTATGAATGGCAAAGATATCAACTCTTCCTCGGTTTTTTCGTTTGTCTTGTCAACTATACAAAAAGGTGCTAATACGCCATTTGTTATTAATTCACTTGTTTCGTCGACTATTAGGCTGCCGTCGATTATATAGATACCATATTTACAGTGAGCAGAGAGCTTTGAATTATTTGTAACACTTACTCCGTCTCCATTCGCAAATATTCCGGTGCTATCGTCATCTGCCAATGCATTAAGCTCTGCACCGTCTGAGACATTTACCGAAGCCAGATAAATAGCTGTGCCAAATGTTGGATCCACAGTCAGACTTGTGCCGCTGCCGTTAACATTAAGTGTGCCTTCCTGACCACCTGAACCGCCAATGTTGATCCAGCCTGCAACATGAACTTGTGTGCCATCATTGACATTCATAATATCGCCATTATATCCAGAAGAGATTCTATTATTAATATAAATAACTCCGCCACCTGTAAATGTAAGATTGCAAGCATAATAATTGGAGAAAACTATGTTTTCAATTACTGCTGTTGAACTGCTTCTTATGACAAAAGGTATGTTTGAAGGAATAGACAGATCTCCTTCAATAATTACATTATCCAGATCCAGGATATAATTTCCATCTTCAAAATAGAAACTTATTCCTGGATCATTAAAATAATCTCCTGGAGTAAGAGCCGGAAGATTAGATAAGATAGTAAGTCTATTACCGAGGTTAGAAAAAATCTCGCCGTTAATTATGATCTGACCTGTGCTTTGTGGATCAATGAGTTCAGCAGTTTCTTTTGCCAGATTTTCGATACGATTGTCATCAGGATTTTCATCTGACAACTCGATTATTATTTTTCCATTGTTAATAAGTCTACCGTTATTAATCAAGCAATCGCTCAAGTTTTGATCTTCTTGGAGTTTCATTTTTAAAAAGGATCCTGCAGGTATTGTTAGAGAATTATCGGCAGGTATATTTAATATTGCAGACGCTCCTTGAACAAGATGATCAGCAAAGTTTAGGTTAGTTTTGTTCTTTGCATCTAAACTACCGTCATATTTAGCTTGAAGTAATGTCAAATCACCGTATACTCTGTAATTAAAAGCCATTTTTTGAACATCTATATTTGCGATCAAGGCAGAGAGTTCTCCACCTGTGTGTATGAATTCTCCTGTAGGGACTACTATGGCTGACAAAGCAGAAGGTGCAAATTTTATAAAACCACCGGAGATTGTTAAATCACCGTAACAAGCAAAAGCAGAGTAGCCCTTTCCTGCACCTATAAGACTTCCGTTTGATATCTCAGCGTTCTCAAGTACGCTAAAACCACTTTCGAGAAAAATACTGCCGCCTTTTTGAAGGTAACGAGCTACTACAAGCAGGTTTTCGGCATTGTCATCACTTGAGAGAAAACCATTTTCCATAATGAAGGTTCCGTCGGTTGAAAACAATGATTGACCTGATTCTGAAGAAAGATTCAAAGAGCCGGTTCCTTCAATCGTCAATAAATAATCCTTAACATCTTCAAGAGCTGTAGCCGCTTGAGAAAATTGTAAAAACTCTCCCTGCTGAATAATTTCAGTATAATCATCGTTGTCGTAATCATAATCATCAGGATAAGTTCTTATGATAGAATTGTTGCCTTCTAATGAGATATTAATATCATGTTCTGGTAAGATGATAATAGCCTCAGCCACATCTGATACAACATTTATTTCTGCATTATTTAGAGTAAGTGTGGCAATATCTGGATCCCAATCTACGTAGCCGTTTCCCGCTGTATATCTTGTAGCTATAAGAGGAGCATTTACGTTTAGATTAAGACCGGTGCTACTGATATCGCCGCCATCAACATAATTTTCTGAGCTGATAGTAACAGTATCAGCTGAAACCAAAGGATCTAACAAAAAATAAACTGCCAACAGGCAGGCAATTAAAATGAAAGCAAGTGACCTTGTTTTTATTATTGTCATTTTCAATCTCCTAGTAATATTCGTAATTTATGATTTTTACAATTAGAAATAAAATAACAAATATTCTTTTCTTTGAGATCTAATTTATACCGAGTGGTCAATTTTTCTACCGAAAGGCAAAAATTTCAAACAGTCTGGAAAAAATTTCAAAAATTAAGGTATAATTGTTATCTTCGGAAGCAAAATCATACAAAAACCCCCTAAAAGCCTTTGAAAAAGGGGCATTTAGGGGTTAATATTTTGCCATAAATTGTAGCGGTAAAGCATCATTTTTTAACCATTACAAAAACTTTTTTTATTTCACCGAGAGTCATAACTTTCTGACCGATGTTTAGATTAAAAGAGTCGTTAATATTGTCTGTAACATCATCTGCACTTTTGGTGGACAGTTCCACCTCTTAGAGTATTTACCTATCCATGTATAACCTTCTTCATAAAGAACATAAGATTTGAAATCCTCGCTTGCACC